>JAEYYV010000391.1 GCA_023428295.1 Pseudomonadota bacterium | reverse complement strand
CTTCTTGGCCTTCACCACCTTCTAGCCGCGTCCCTCGCCCGTGGCCTTGCCGTCGTCGGTCAGCGCGACGACCGCGTCGGCCGACGCGTACCAGCCGGGGAACGTGGGCTCGGGCGGGGCAGGGGCGACTTCGGCCGCGGGCTCGGGCTCGGGGGGCGGCGCTTCTACAGGCGCGGGCTCCGGCGCGGGCGCTGGCTCGGGTGTCGTCGCTGGTTTGGAAGAGCCGCCGCATGCAGCGACAGCGAGTACGAGTGCGATAGCGAGTTTCATGCAGCCCTCTTATATCGTAGTTTTCCCTATGTCCGATCGGCTGGAGGAGATCGCGTCGTCCCTCGTGGCCGCGCTCGAAGCAAACGCGCGCGGGCAGAAGGTCTCGCTTCCGGTGATCCAGCCCTCCGATGCGGCGGGCATCACCAACAAGATGTACGCGCGGCTCGATGCGGCGATCGCCAGGCGCGATGCGATCATCGGGACGCGCATGGCGTGTCACAAGGGCTGCAATGCCTGCTGTGCGACGCCGGTGCTCGTGAGTGAAGGCGAGGGTGTGGCGGTCTCCGAGTGGCTTCGCGATCCCGCGAACGCGGAGGTGCGTGCGCAGTTCGAGGCGGCTTACGCAGCGTGGCGCGCCACCATCGGTGATCTCGCCGGCAAAGGCGAGACCTCGGATCACGACGCGCATCGAGCGTGGCTCGTCGAGGTGCTACGGCGAAACGCGATGTGCGCGTTCAATCGCGACGGTGCGTGCACGATCTATCCAGTGCGCCCGGGCATCTGCCGCAAGACGCACGCACTCGACACCAACGCTCACTGCGCCGACGAGAGCGCGGGGACAAAGATGTACCAACACCCCGAGACAGAGCAGCTGTACGACGACCAGCGGCCCACACGGTTCGCGCTGCACAAAGCGCTGCGACCGAACCATCGGCTCGATCTGTTGTGCTCGACGGTCGCCCGGCTCTTGGGGGTATGACTACTCGACCGCGAGCGCCGTCGCGACGGCGTCCTCGGGCGCGCCGTACTTGAAGCGCACCGCGAAGTCACCCGTACGCGCCTCGAGCTCCGCGCAAAGCGCGGGCTCGCAGGCGAACGTGTGCCCCGCAAAGCGAGTGCGTCCCGGCGACACCGGCTCGAACCAATGGCGCGGGTCGAAGAACTGGATCGTGAACTCTTCGTCGTCGCCGTGCTTCTTCACGAGCTCGTCCTCGCGCGCGACATAGCGGATCGCTGCGCCGTCGGCCGCGGGATTGGTGATCGTCTCGGCGGCGTACGTGATGCGGTGGGTCTCGCCCCACGCAAACGTGAACTCGTCGATGCTCGAGTAGAACAGCATCGACTCGCCGTCCTCGCGAATGCCCACCATGCATGACTGCGGGCCGGAGCCCATGCAGGGAATCCGATACGGCTTCAGCGTGACCTGGTTCTTGGTGCAGGCGGCGGCGAGCGAGAGGGCGGCGACGACGAGGCAGCGCATTGCTGAGACCGTTCACTCTACGGTTGCGACCGCTCACCTACAAGGCGTTGGGCCGCGCGAACGGACTATCCGTTGCGTGTGACCGATAGCTCGCTAAACCACGCTCGCGCGGAGCGCGTGTCGATGGCGACGTAGTCGAAGCCAGGCAACACGAGGTCTCGCACCGCGGCATGCACCACGGCGACGAGCGCCGGGCGCGGTGGATAGCCGTGACCCGGTGCGCCGTGCTCGGGCATCGTCGCGATGCGCGCTTCCCAGCCGAGCACCTGCGCGCGCAGGATCTCCTCGAGCCGCGTCGCGACGCGCGCTCGCTCGTCCTCGGTCAGCGAAGCGACGTGAGCCCACCCGACGCGTGCGTGGTGGATCTCGTCGGCGAGATGTCGCCCGTGCACGTCGCGAAGCTCGGGCCACGCACCGCACTCGGCACAGCACGCCTCCACGAACGCCGTCGCGATCGTCTCGCCGATGCAGCACAAGTTCACGGCGTGAAGCGCAGCTCGCATGCGCGGTGCTTCGCCGTAGTCCGGAAGCCGGACACTCAGCGGTGGCGCCTCGCGTACCTCGTCACCGCGATATGCCGCGGCGAGCTCGGCACAGATCCGGGCGTGGCGAACCTCGTCCTCACGCGCACGCCGCGCGAGTGCGATCACCTCGGGATGCGCTCCCGTCGCAGAGAGCTCCGCGACGAGCTGCTCGAACACGCTGCCCACGCTCCGCTCGGAGTCGGCGCGTGTCTGCCAGATCGCGGCGAGCTCGGCCTGCTGCGCCGGCGAGAGCTTCTCCACGGCGACGCTGCGAGCGATCACAGGATCAAGATCACGTCGGAGGTGTCCGCGTCGACCGGGCCGCCATCATGCACCACGACGACGTCGACCATGGACGGCCCGCCATCGACAGGCAGGCAGGTGGTCGTGGGGCACTTGCCGTCCTCACATGCTGGTGTGGTGAGCGCCGCACCGAGGATCACGATCGCACGGAACAGCTTGGCGTGCGTCTCCATACCCGCATACTGCCATAGCGCGCGAGGCCGCACGTCCGCAAGACGCACGGTGCGCCAGCACGCGCACGTCTCTGCGATCGCGCGGTGTAAGCGAGGCTGCGGAGCGATCGGGATTGGTCGCGCTGCCGCGGTTTCGCCGACGAAGTGCCCCGGGTCTCGCCGTTGCACGCCATGTACGGCTTCGTCGCCTCCATGGCGATGGCACGTCGATTGGATCCGTTCGCCTCGGTGTTCAAAGCGTTGATCGTCGATGACGTGTCGTGTGGCATGTCGGACATCGGCGGTGCATTGGCCGACGCAGGATGCATCGACATGCAGACCGCGTCCTATGCCGAAGCACTCGTGCTCCTCGGTGCGGCGGTGCGATCGTTTGACATCATCGTCCTCGATCTCGACGCGGCTCGCCTCAAGGACGTGCAGCGCATGTCGCGCGCCGCTCGTGATCTGCCGCTCCTCGTGCTGTGCGACGAGCGTCACGTCGACTCGGTACTCCTCGCAGGCGCCGCCGAGTGTGTGACCAAACCCGTCCGGACGCGCGAGCTCCTCGGACGCGTGCGCGTCGCTCTCCGCAGTCGCGCCGAAGAGCGTCATCAAGCGCAGCGCGAGCGCCGCATGTCCGAAACGATCGACGAGCTACAGCGCGCGAAAGCCAGCCTCGAGCGACAAGCCTGCGTCGATCCGCTCACGGGCGTCGCGAACCGCCGCCACGCGCTCTCGCTCCTCGACGCCGAGTGGCGCCGCTCGCTCCGCGATCACTCGCCGCTCGGCGTGGTGATGATCGACCTCGACTGCTACCACGCGTTCAACGAGCAGTACGGTCACCTTGGCGGTGACGAGTGCCTCGCGCGTGTCGCCGACGCGATGGTGCGCTGCTTGCGCCGGCCGTCCGATCTGCTCGGGCGCTACGGCGGCGAGGAGTTCATCGCCTCTCTCCCCGGCACCGATGCCGTCGGCGCGAAGATCGTCGCCGAGCGCCTGCGCGCCGCCGTCGAAGCGCTCGCGATTCCGCATATCGCATCGCGCTGCGGAACCGTCGTGACGATCACGGCGGGCTTCGCCTCGCTCCGGCCGAGCAGCGACCTCACGATCGATCGCCTCATCGCCGCCGCGGACAACGCGCTGCTCCGCGCGAAGACCCAAGGCCGAAACCGCGTGGAGGGCGACGCGCCCCTCGCGCATCCCTCGCGCGTGTCCGCGGAGCGGTGGCGACGCTTCGAGCCGGTGCACGCCGACCCGTGGCTCGCCGATCGCATCCCGTCGCTCCTGCTCGAAGCTCAGGCAGGCGCGCGCACGATCGTGGACGCGCTCCGCACCGACGAGCCGCGAACGATCCTGCGCACCGCCACACCGCTGCTCGCTGCTGCACGCGAGCTCGGCATGTCCGTCCTCGAGAAGCTCCTCGCGGATCTCGAGCACGCCGCCTCCACGTCCGAGCTCGCGCACGCACGCGAAGCCGCCGACGAGCTCATCCAGTACGTGACCCACGTGCAGGTCATCTATCGCCGCGCGAGTGCGAAGGCCGCGGTCAGCTAGGCGGCTCGGGCAATCGACCGCCGTGGGATTCGTTCACCTTGCGCCGGAACCAGGGGCGCGACCTCCGCCGGCGGAGCGCGTAGAGGATCAGGAACCCGTTAGGCAGTCCGAAGATGACGATGCCGTGCCAGATGGCGAGGGTGGGTGACGCGCCGAGGTTCCAGTTCGAGGAGCTCGCGACGCGAATGGGAACGCGGGTGCCGGTTGCGACGATGCGGTAGTCGTCGTCGCTGATGTTGATGGTTCGATCGTCGATGCCCGTGTCGATTGGCACCGTGATCTCGTAGTAGTCGTGCGTGTCGCCGTCGCTGTCGGTCGTCTGGTAGTAGCGCTTCGAGACGATGTCCGCGGCGAGCGTCGGTGCGACGAGGCGGCCGTAGAACCAACCGAGCGAGAGTTGGATGGCGACGAGGTGGACGGCCGCGAGCCAGGCGAAGCGGCGATGAAAGCTGGCGCGTTGGCGCAGACCCGCGCCGAGCGGTTCGGAGGAGAGCAGCATGCGCCCGTCGGTGGGGCCGAGCGCCCAACCCCACGCGACATCGCGATACGCGCTGCCGGGGATGGCGACATCGCTGCGCTCGAGGCGCCCGCGCGCCCAGATCTCTTCGCCGGGGACGAGCTCCGCGCCGAGCACGCGCTTGTTGCGGTTGATCCAGACCTTCTGGTCGAGGGCGTCGGCGACATCGACATTCTTGGGAGGCGAGACGAGGACGAGCTCCTTGTCGGGAAGCTCGAGCAGAAACGGCGCGACCTCGATGTCGCGATCGATCTCGGTCCAGGAGTGTGTCCAGGATCCCGAGCTCTCGGACTCGGAGCCTTCTTGCGTGACCGTGACCTTGACGGCGACGTCGTTGGCTTCGTAGTGACGGACGATGCCGCAAAGGACGACGTCCTTGCCCTCGACGAGCGGATACTTCTCGTCGCCGACGCTGCGTTCGGCGCGCGAGGCGAGGGCGGTGCGACTGCGAGCGCGCAGGGCGAGGACGATGATCGCGATAACGAAGGCGACCGAGCTGTAGACGATGAACAGCGCTGAAAGCCAGGGCGGGAGATCGAGCGACGCGTACAGGTCTACATCCCACACAGGTGGGAGCGTACTCGCGATCACCAGCAGGTGTGAAACGACTGCTCGTCAGCGACCTTGGTTTGCAGCGAGGTGCCGCCGCACGCGACGTGGATGTCCTGCGCCTCCGAGCCGAGGGCGATCGCGAGCGCGAACAGCGAGTCCTCGTCGAGAACGCCGTCAAAGCGCGTGCGATAGCGCGGCCAGGACTTCCAGCGATTCGTGTTGAGCGAGGCGTACTGGCGCCAACGCGGCATCCCGCGCGCGACGGCGACGGCCTCGCGCGATGCTTGTTGGCACCCCGCGGTGTCGTTGGCCGCTTGCAGGCGCAGCGCCTCGGCGAGCCGGTAGCGAACGACGTTGATCCCGTGCGTCGAGGCGTCACCGGCTGCTTCGCAGGTGGTGGTGCCTTGCGATCCGCAGGTATCGAGCGGGCGCTTGAGTATCTTCACGAAGTGAGAGACAGCGACGCAACGCAGCTTCTCGCTGGTGAGCGGATGCGTGCGTGTCTTCCACGTGCCCGTCACGCGCACGACATCGCCCGGCGACATGTCCGGCTTGAGCGCGGTCATCACGTCGGCTTCCACGCCCGCTTGCCACGTGCCCTTCTTGCTCTGCGTGGGGAAGCGCTTGCGCGCGGGTTTCACGGTGAGCTTGGGGCCGCCCAGCTCGTCGACGATCACGAAGGGACCCGCGTTGGGCTGCGCGGCGCGCGTGCACACCGTGTGAGAAATCTCCGCCGAGCGCGGCGGCTTCTTCTTGGCGCGCGGGTCGGCAGGCTCGGGGTCATAGCAACTCGGTACGCAGCGCTTCGTGCGCGGCTCGCTCGGCGATCTGGTGCACGTGGCCGCGAGCGCGGTCGCTTGTTCATCCTCGAGCTGGCGATGAGCGGCGGCCAGCTCCGCGCGTCGCGCTCTCTCCGCACGCGCGTCGGCAGCAGGATCGCGGGTCGGCACGGTATCGCTCACCGGCGGTGTCGCGGGTGGCGAGGATCCGCAGCCGAGCAGCACGCAACCGAGGACCGCGAAGCGACGCACGAGGCCGCAGCGTACTTCACAACGTGCGCAACCAGGAAGCGATGGCGGCGTCGGCCTCGACGAGGTTCGTGTGCACGACCGGTGCAGCGAGATCGAGCCCGTGCGTCTTCGCGATCTCGCGAACGAGCGCGCCGATGTTCTTGAGCTTGGGCGTTCGCTCCAGGAGCTGATGTTGGTCGAGCCCGTGCGCGAAGGCGATGTCGGTCACGCGGATCCAACTCACGCGCCCCTCGTGCTCCAAGCGAAATCCCCACTCCTCGCTGAGGATCTCGAGATCGAGCTTCGCACCGGTCTCGGACGCGAACGTGATGGTGACAAACCACTTCGCGGGTTGCGGCTGCAGATCACGGGCGACGAGCCAGCTCGCCGACGCGAGCGGGCCCGTGTTCGGGGCCGTGCCCGGTGGTGTTCCAATGGGATGCGGGCTGCTCTTGCGTGTCTTCCGTCCGTTCATCCCGCCTCTCGCAAGCTAGAGGCGCGAGCTATCGGTCGCAAGCGGAATTGTCGATGATTGACGAGCGATTTCGCGCACGTGCGACTCTGCGCAGGGTGCTCGCCTCCATCTCCCACCCAAATCGGGAAGCGTAACCCGGACGAGTCATGACGAGTCCTTGGAGACTCGATCGACACGGCTCGATCGGACTAAGTGGTTGTCTTGGTTGGCGAGGGGGATTGGCACTCCGGCTGCTCGTGGGGAAGACACACCGCTCGCATCCCTCTCACCAGGAACAGCCCATGTCCGATTCCTTCACGACGCTCGAACTCACTTCTCTCGACACGGTATCGGGCGGCGCTGCACGCGTCACGGGGCGAGGTGGCGCTGCGAGCGCCGAGCTCACGTCGCAGCTCACGTCGATCGGCGACGCGGTCAAAGGCCTCGCGTCCAAGAAGGACGACGGCGGCGACATGATGCCCATGATGATGATGATGATGATGATGGGCGGCGGACAGAGCGCGCCTCCGCCGGTCGCGCCACCGCCACCGCCGCAGCAGCCCGTGATCAACATCTCGACCCGCGTCGGTCGTGGCTAACCGCGTAAGCTCGTCGCGTGCGTCGAGCCGTATTGGTCGTAGCTCTGTGCGCGTGCAGCGATAACAGCGCGCGCGTGATCACGAAGCCTCTCGCCAGCGATGGCGTGCATCTTCGGGATGCCTCCGGACGCGTCGCGCTGCTGCGCGGGATCAACGCGCGTGTCGATGGCGTCTTCGACGTCACGCTCGATGGCGGGCGCATTCCGCTCGAGACAATTCCAACGCTCGCGCAATCCGATTGTGATCGTATGCGCCAGCTCGGCTTCGATCTGTTGCGCTTGCCGATCCAATGGAGCGGCGTCGAGCCAGCACAAGGTTCGTACGACGATGCGTATCTCGCGCGCGTCGATGCTGCGATCGCGTGCGCCGATGCCGCAGGCATGCTCGTCGTCGTCGATCTGCACCAGGACGCGTACTCCAAAGAGATCGGCGAGGACGGCGCGCCGCTGTGGGCGATCCAACCGCCGCCGACGCAGCTGCTCCAAGGCCCGCTGACGGATCTCGGCGAGCGCCGACTCTCTCCGCAGGTGCAGGCCGCGTTTCGCACGTTCTTCGACGAGACGGACGCGTCGGGTCTCCAGGCCAAGTTCTCGGACATGATCGGACACGTCGCCGCGCGGTACGCGACATCGCCGGCGGTGATCGGCTTCGAGCTGTTCAACGAGCCCGACACCGGAACGGTCGAGCTCGCCGCGTTTCATGCTCGCGCGGCAGCCGCCGTGCGCGCCGCGGCGCCGGAGAAGCTCGTCATGTTCGAGCCACCCGCGCTGCGTAACTTCACCGACTTCATCCCGACGCCGTCAGAGCCGTTTCCGGATCCCGCGGCGGTCTACGCGCCGCACATCTACACGTACGTATTCCAGATCGATCGACGTGCGTTCGAGATGGCGACGCTCGACGAGCTCGAAGCGAGCGTGCGCGCCGCGCGCGAAGAGGCCACCGCGTGGAAGACGCCGCTGTGGATCGGCGAGTGGGGCGTGGGCCCGGACGCGACGGAGCCGCACGAGCGATGGATGCAAGCGCAAGGCGTGCTGCACGAGCGCTACTTCGCGTCGAACGCGTTCTGGCTGTGGAAGGAACAGAGCCAGGGCGGGTGGGGCCTCTTCGATCGCGACGAGGTCAACAACACGTGGACCGAGCGCCCGAACGTCATCGCGCGTGTCTCGCGTATGCACGTCGCGCGCGTCGCGGGGACGCCCGCGGTGATCGAAGCGAGCTTGCCCGGGGACGAGATCCGCGTCGAGCTCGAGACCACGCTCGACGCGCCCCATGCCGTGTACATCCCCGAGCGCTTCGCGGCCAGCGCCCACGCGACGTGCGACGGAGCTGCGCTTGCCATCGCGCGTGACGAAGCCACGGGAATCGCAGACCTTCGATGCCGCGGCGTGCTCGTCGTCAGCGGCCGATGACGCGCGCTTGACGATTGAATATTCGGGAGATATTTTTCGGATATGTCGCGCAAGCCCCCGCCCGAGACCCCGCTCTACGTCAAGCTGCCGCAGAACGCCGTCGAGAAGCTCGATCGAGCGGCCGAGCAGTCCGGGCTGCCCAAGAAGGACATCGTCGCTGGCTTGGTGGAGAAATATCTCGACCCGCTGTCGACGCCGACCACGGGGACCTACTCGTTCCGCTCGTACGACCCGCCCGAGGTGATGAACGCGGAGCAGGCGGGACAGTTTCTGCAGATCGACGCGAAGAACGTCATCGAGCTCGCGGAGGCGGGACAGATCCCAGGCAAGAAGCTCGGTCCGGTGTGGCGCTTCTCGCGCGAAGCGATCCTCGCGTGGCTCGCGGCTCCCGATCCCGAGAAGCGCACGCGATGAACGAGTTGCTCAGCGAGCCGGGCGCCGGCGCCGCGCGATCGCGCGGCCAGCGCTCGCGAGGAGCAACAGGAACGCTGCGCCCGCGCCGGGAGAGCCACCTGCGGAGCAGCCCGCCTCCTGCGTCTCGTCGGGCACTTCGTCCTCCGGTGGCATCGGCTCCGGCTCCGGCTCGGGCATGGGGCCGCCGCGGCCGACCGGCGTGTGGAGCGGCGAGATCGCGATGTAGAGCAGCGAGCCGTCGTGAATGCGATCGACGACCTCCACGTGGATCGACGGATCGAGCGCGGGGCAGCCGTTGCTGCGTCCCTGCTTGCTCGTGTTGCTGTCGCTGACGTACGAGGCCTCGTGCATCACGATCAGCCGCTGGCGCGCGTTGCTGTTCGCGAGGTCGTTCGGCGAGCCATCGCGGTTCAGGCCGTCGAGGCGCATCGAGTGCGGGTGCGTGCCGTTGTAGATCTCGCCCGACAGGTAGAAGCCGAGCGACGTCTTGTGTGAGCCCTCGACGTTAGAAAACATCGTGGCGTAGCCGTCGTGGTCGGGGTCGCTGCCGTCACCGTGCGCGACCTTGTGGGGCTCGACCTCTCCGGTGACGAGATCGACGAGCCAGAACCGGTCCATGCCGCTGAACAGCGACATGTCCATCACGACGAAGTAGCGCTGCTTGGGGATCAGCGCGAGGTTCATATCGAAGTACAGGATCGCATCCTCGAGCAGCCCGCGCGGGACCTCGTCGGCGGGATCGAGGTGGTCGTACTTGCCGACGATCGTCGCGCGCTCGTCCGTCGTCAGCGTCATCGGCATCACGAACTCGTCGATGTTGATCTCCGACGTGCTCGACCCGTAGTCGAGGCCGTCCGTGCACGCGACGAGACCAAGCGCAGCGAGAACCCCCACGGTTCGAAGCATGCGCGTACAGTCGGCGAGGTCGCGATTCAGGTCAACATGTCGCGCGCTCGCTCGTGCAGACGCCACGTCGCAGACCGGGGTGGCTGGCCATGGCTCCAATGTAGGCAAACCCTGGATTCCGCTCGTCCCTACGCGCCGAGACCGGACGCAGAAGTGGACAAATCCCAGAATGGGCCATACTGGTGGAGTTTGTTCGTTGGTGGACAAACGATTTGGCCGGCGATATACGGGCGGGCGTGACCACTCCAGGCGATCGACAACCCGGCGGTCCCTGGGACGAGCTCGGGGACTTCACCACCACCAAGCGGACGATCCTCATCGCGGTCATCGCCATTGCCATCGGCATCATCGCCGGGCATGTCGCGCTGCTCCTGTTGAAGCTGATCGCGGGCTTCACGAACCTCTTCTTCTTCCAGACGTGGAGCACCCACGAGACGCATCCGGCCGACCACCAGCTCGGACCCCTCGTCCTCGTCGTGCCGGTCATCGGCGGGCTGATCATCGGTCTCCTCGCGAGGTTTGGCTCCGAGAAGATCCGCGGGCACGGCATCCCCGAGGCGCTCGAATCGATCATGCTGCGAGGCAGCCGCGTCGAGGCAAAGGTCGCGCTGCTGAAGCCCGTGTCGGCGGCGATCTCGATCGGATCCGGTGGGCCGTTCGGCGCCGAGGGGCCGATCATCATGACCGGTGGCGCGTTCGGCTCGCTCGTGGCGCAGGCGTTCCGGCTGACGGCGGCCGAGCGAAAGACGTTGCTCGTCGCCGGGGCGGCGGGCGGCATGGCGGCGACGTTCGGTACGCCGATCGCCGCGACGCTGCTCGCGGTGGAGCTCCTGCTCTTCGAATGGAAGCCGCGCAGCTTTGTTCCGGTCGCGCTCGCCGCGGCGTCGGCGATGGCCACCCGGCACTTTCTGTTCTCGCCGGATCCGCTGTTCACCGTCGGAGCGCACGCGACGAACTTCGGTGTGACCACGCTGCTCGCCGCGACGGTGTGCGGGCTCGGTGCGGGGCTCCTCGCGCTCGCGATGACGGCGAGCGTGTACACGTTCGAGGATCTGTTCCAGCGGCTTCCGATTCACTGGATGTGGTGGCCCGCGATCGGCGGGCTCGCGATCGGCATCGGCGGGATGATCGAACCGCGCGCGCTCGGTGTGGGCTACGAATCGATCGGCGCGCTCCTGCAAGACCAGCTCGCGTTGCGCGCGATCATCACGCTCGTGATCGTGAAGTGGTCGATCTGGGCCATCTCGCTCGGCTCGGGGACGTCCGGAGGTGTGCTGGCTCCGCTGCTCATGATCGGCGGCGCGCTCGGTGCGCTCGAGGGGCACGTGTTGCCGTTCGAGGGGCATGGGTTCTGGGCGCTCGTCTCGATGGGCGCGATCCTCGGCGGAACGATGCGCTCTCCCCTGACGGGCATCCTGTTCGCAGCAGAGGTGACGCAGGACTTCGGTGCGCTGCTCCCGATCTCGATCGCGGTCGTCGTCGCGCACGGCTTCACCGTGCTCTTCCTCAAGCGCTCGATCCTGACGGAGAAGCTCGTGCGCCGCGGCTATCACATCTCTCGCGAGTACGCGATCGATCCACTCGAGGTGCTGTTCGTGCGCGACGTGATCACGCTCGACATGGAGCCGCGTCCGCTCCCGCCGCACTCGAACCCCGTCCCGGAGGAGCTGCGCGCGCACCTCGACGACACGCTGCGCGTGATCACGTATCGCATGGCGCTCGCGAACGTGACGATCCTCCCGGTGGTCGATGTCGACAACAACTTTCTCGGCGAGATCGCTCTGGCGGACGTGCTCAAGGCGCAGCTGCGGCATCTGGAGCAGGAGCGACGTCGCGAGCGCATCATCCCTGTCGGAAGGTTTCTTCCGATCCCGAAAGCTCTCATCCCGCCGTTCCTCCGCGAGCACCTCTGACCCCAGAGTGAGTCTCGACAGACGAAGTCTCGGCAAACGAAGTGACGTCGGGGTTAGCGGAACATCCCAGGTTTGCTACACGTGCTCATGGCACGCGCGTCGCGCCCGTCGGCAACCGGCTTTGTCCGCGTGAAGGGTGCGCGCGAGCACAACCTGAAGGACGTCGAGGTCGAGATTCCTCGCGATGCGCTGGTCGTGTTCACCGGCGTGTCGGGATCGGGAAAGTCGTCGCTCGCCTTCGGGACGCTATTTGGCGAAGCGCAGCGTCGGTACCTCGAGTCGGTGTCACCGTACGCGCGGCGGTTGTTCGATCAGATGCCGGTCCCCGAGGTCGACGAGATCGAGGGACTTCCACCGGCGATCGCGCTCCAACAGCAGCGCGGCTCGCCCACGACGCGCTCGTCGGTGGGCAGCGTCACCACGGTGTCGAACCTGTTGCGCATGCTGTACTCGCGCGCGGGCACGTATCCGCGCGGCGCGAACATCATCTACGCGGAGGGCTTCTCGCCGAACACGCCCGAGGGCGCGTGCCCGAGCTGTCACGGCCTCGGGCGCGTGTACAGCGTGACCGAGAAGTCGATGGTCCCGGACGATTCGCTGACGATCCGCGAGCGTGCGATCGCGGCGTGGCCGCAAGCGTGGGGCGGGCAGAACCTGCGCGACATCCTGGTCACGCTCGGGTACGACGTGGTCAAACCGTGGCGCGAGCTGCCCAAGAAGCAGCGCGACTGGATCCTGTTTACCGACGAGCAGCCGACGGTCCCGGTCTATCCGGGCGTCACGCCGGCGCAAGCGCGGCGCATGCTGAAGCGCAAAGAAGAGCCGAGCTACATGGGCACGTTCTCGAGCGCGCGGCGCCACGTGCTGCACACGTTCGCGAACACGCAGAGCGCGATGATGAAGAAGCGCGTGATGCAGTACATGCTGTCCACGTCGTGCTCCTCGTGCGGCGGCAAGCGACTGCGCGCGGAGGCGCTCGCCGTCACGTTCGCGTGCCTCGACATCACGGAGATGTCGCGCCTCTCGCTCGAGCGACTCGCGACGCTGTTCGCGCCGTACGCGGATGGACGGAAGACGCCCGGGGGAGATGCACCCGAGCGAGCCATCGTGGCGCGACGGATCGCCGAGGATCTGGTCGGACGCATCGCGGTGATGCTCGAGCTGGGCCTCGGCTACCTCACACTCGAGCGCCAAACGCCGACGCTGTCACCCGGCGAGCTGCAGCGGTTGCGGCTCGCGACGCAGGTGCGATCGAATCTGTTCGGCGTGGTCTACGTCCTCGACGAGCCTTCGGCCGGTTTGCATCCGGCGGACACCGAGGCGCTCCTCGCCGCGCTCGACAAGCTGAAGGCGCAGGGCAACTCGCTGTTCGTCGTGGAGCACGATCTCGACGTGATCCGGCGCGCGGACTGGATCGTGGACATCGGTCCGGCGGCCGGCGAGCACGGCGGTCGCGTGTTGTACTCGGGGCCGCCCGCGGGGCTCGCCGACGTCGTCGCTTCGGTGACGCGCGAGCATCTGTTCGACGAGGAGCCCATGGCCATCGACGATCCGCGCACACCCGAGAGGTGGCTGCGCCTCGCGGGCATCACGCGGAACAACCTGCACGCGCTGGACGCCGCGTTTCCGCTCGGCGTGTTGACGTCGGTCACGGGGGTGTCGGGCTCGGGCAAGTCCACGCTCGTGAGCCAAGCGCTCGTCGAGCTCGTGGCCGCGCACCTCGGCACCAAGCTCGACGACGAGAGCGACGAACATGAGGAAGTGGCGCCTCTGGGTGGTCGCATCGTCGGCGGGATGGAAGGCCTTCGCCGACTCGTCCGCGTGGATCAGAAGCCGATCGGCCGCACCCCGCGATCCAACCTCGCGACGTACACGGGCCTGTTCGATCACGTGCGAAAGTTGTTCGCGTCGACGAAGGCGGCCAAGGCGCGCAAGTACGACGCGGGGCGGTTCTCGTTCAACGTGCCCAAGGGGCGCTGCGAGAAGTGTGAAGGCGAAGGCTTCGTCTTCGTCGAGATGCTGTTCCTGCCGAGCGTCTACGCGCCGTGTCCGGTGTGCCAGGGCACGCGCTACAACGCGAAGACGCTCGAGGTCACGTATCGCGAGCGCAACATCGCCGAGGTGCTCGCGATGACCGTGGACGAAGCCTTCACGTTCTTCGACGAGGAGCCCGCGATCCGCCACGCGCTCGATGTCGTGCGCCAGGTCGGCCTCGGCTACTTGCGACTCGGGCAACCGGCCACGGAGCTGTCGGGTGGCGAGGCGCAGCGCATCAAGCTCGCGACGGAGCTGCAGCGCAAGGAGCGCGGCGACACGCTGTACGTCCTCGACGAGCCGACGACGGGGCTCCATCCCGCCGACATCGAGCGGCTCGTGACGCAGCTCGAGAACCTCGTCGACGCGGGCAACACGGTGATCGTCGTCGAGCACGACATGCGCGTCGTCGCCGCGAGCGATTGGGTGATCGACGTGGGCCCCGGCGCCGGCGAGCGCGGCGGCACGATCGTCGTCGCCGGGCCGCCCGCCACCGTCGCGGCGCATGCGGCGAGCCGCACGGCGCCGTACCTCGCGCGCATCACCACATCGCGCGCAGCCGCGAAGCAACGTCGAGTGTCGTAGTCGGCGCGTCTGTCACGAGGCCCTGCACGCCGCGTCCTCGGACAACGCGCTCGAAGCGATCGAGGATCGCGTCCGGCAAGAACCGGCTGCGCGGCGCGTACACGTGGCGATCGCCGTGGCGGTGCTGCTTCTCGACGAACATGCGCAACGGCTGCACGAGGTGCAGGTGATCCTTGGCGCGCGTCATCGCGACGTAGAGGAGGCGACGCTCTTCCTCGATCTGATCCGGCGCACCGACGGCGAGATCCGACGGGATGCGCCCATCGATCACGTCGAGGATGAACACCGCGCGCCACTCCTGGCCCTTCGCGGAGTGGATCGTGGACAGGATCAGCCAGTCCTCGTCGAGCGACGGCGGACCCGCGAAGTCGCCCGTGGCGCTCGGCGGATCGAGCGAGAGATCGTCGAGGAACGCGGCGCGCGAGACATACGTGCTCGCGATCGCTTCGAGCTGCGCGAGATCACCGAGCCGCGCTTCCGCTGCGTCGTACCGCTCGACGAGCAGGGGCTCGTAGAATGCGCGCACGCGGCCGACCTGACCGATCCATGGCGTTTGCGGAGCGGCGAGCCCCGCGAGCAGGTCGCACATCGCGGACCAGGTCTGCCGCGCCGCGGCGGGAGGCTTGAGCTGTGCGAGCGCGGCAAACGATGGGGCAGGGGATCCGCGCAGCGTATCCACCGCCCGACGCGCGAACGCGGGACCTACGCCGGGCGCGAGCTGCGCGATGCGAAACGCCGCGATCGGATCGTGCGGGTTCTCGGCCCAGCGCAGGATCGACAGCAGGTCCTTCACGTGCGCTGCCTCGAGGAACTTGAGGCCGCCGTACTTCACGTACGGAATCCGGCGGCGACCGAGCTCGAGCTCGAGCATGTCCGCGTGATGCGCCGCGCGTACGAGCACCGCTTGATCGCGCAGCTGGAGCCCAGCCTCGCGATGCGCGAGCACGCGCTCGATGACGTAGTCGACCTCGGCCATGTCGTCGTCGACGAGCGCCAACGTGGGACGCTCGTGTGACGGCCGCGCGGAGCGCAGCTCCTTCTGATAGCGCCGCGGCGAGCGCTCGATCACCGCGTTGGACGCGGCGAGGATCGGCACGGTGGAGCGGTAGTTGTCCTCGAGCGGGACGAGGTGCGCGGGCACTTCGAACGCGCTCGGGAACGCCAGGATGTTCTCGACGGTGGCGGCGCGAAACGAATAGATCGCCTGCGCGTCATCGCCCACCGCGGTCACGCCCCGACCCGTGGGCGCGAGACCGACGACGATCTCGGCCTGCAATGCGTTGGTGTCTTGATACTCGTCGACCAGCACGTGATCGAAGCGCGCGCGGATCTGTGCGGCGACCTCGGCCGCTTGCATGGCGTGCCACCACCACAGCAGGAGATCGTCGTAATCGAGCACGTGTCGCGCGAGCTTCTCTTCTACGTACGCGGCGAACAGCGCGCGCAACGCAGGCGCGTGCTCGCGGCACCACGGATACACATCCGCGAGCACGGCTGGAAGCTGCGCCCGCGCATTGATGGTGCGCGAATAGATGGCGAGGCACGTGTCCTTCTTGGGGAAGCGGCGATCACCTTTGGCGAGCCCACGATCGACGCGCACGAGATCCATCAAGTCCGCCGCATCCGCGCGATCGAGCACGGTGAAGGCAGGATCGAGGCCGAGCGAGAGCGCGTGCATGCGCAGCAGGCGACTACCGATCGAGTGGAACGTGCCGGCCCATGGAAGGTCCGCGTTCTTCATCACGCGTTGCGCGCGACGGATCATCTCCTGCGCGGCGCGACGCGAGAACGTGAGCAACAAGATGCGCCGCGGATCCGCGCCATCGATCACGAGCTGCGCGATGCGATGCGCGAGCGTCGTGGTCTTGCCGGTGCCGGCACCCGCGATCACGAGCAGCGGTGCGTCGCTTCGATGCAGCACGGCCTCGCGCTGCCGCTCGTTCAAGGTCGCGTGCGGATCGGTCATGGCTGCGCATTTGAGCAGTAGTCCGGATCCGCGTGCAACTTCTAAGCGTTGCGCGCCGCCAACGGCGTTAGAAGCGGCCGAACGCGGAGACGCCGATGCTCGTCGGCGTCGTCGTGGGCGTGATCGCGACCGGCGACTCCGCGCCCTGGTGGCGCTTGTCGCGGGTCACGTAGAGCACGACCGCCGCCGTGGCGCAGCCGAGCGCGGCGACGCCGACGATCTGCGCGGGGATGTGGCGCGCGTTCGCGGAGTCGAGCAGCTCGAGCTGACGCTCGCGATCGTCGCCGGATGCCTCGCTGTCCTTGTAGATCGATCGTCCCCACAACTCGAGACCGAGCGCAGCTCCACCGAGGCCGACCGCGGCGATGCCGAAGATGATCGGGAGCTTGCTCGAACCACCGCTCGACGAGGTCCGCGGCGGCGCTACCGGCGCCGTCGACACCGCCTTCGCATCCTCGAGCGCGGGCACTTCGATCGTCTTGGTGTCACCGCTCGGCGAGAGCGCGACGGTGACGGTCCACTCGAGGCGATCCTCGGCGCGCGCGATGAGCGTGTAGCTGCCACCGTCGAGTGCGATCGGTTGATTCCACTGCGTCGGCGCCAGCGTGCGCGCATCGAGCTGGAGCTCGAGCCCCGGCACCTGGCTCGCCGAGGGAACGACCAGCGTCAGCGTCGACAATCGAGGTTGCAACATCGCCGCGCGTTGCAACGCCACCTCGCGCAGCTTCTTGCTCTCGGGCGTTCCCTCGAGCGACTTCGCGACCTGCACGAACATCTCGTGCGCGGTGGCGAGCTGTTCGTTCTTCTCGCGACAGTTCGCGAGGTTCATCTCGGTCGTCGTCGCGGGGGCCAGACGCTGACTGTCGTCGAACGCGGTGCACGCCTCGGCGAACTTGTTCTCCTTCATCAGCTTCTTGCCCTTGTCGAAGAGCTTCTCCGCTTCGACGGCATTCTGTGCGAGCGCAGGAGATGCCGTCGCGACGGCGAGCGTGACGGCGAGCGTGACGACGAGGGCGCGAGAGAACATCATCGTTTGTCCGGAATCCCATCGCCGTCGATGTCCACGTATCCACCGGCGGGCTGCTTCGGTTGTTTCGGTGGCTGCTTCGGTTGCTTTGGCTGCTTCTTGACCGTCTTCGGTCCCGGCTCGGGCTTAGCAACGACGGGCTCGGGCGTCGGCTCTGGCGTCGCTGGAGGCATCGGTTCGGGCGTCGCTTCGACGGGTGGCTCGACCTTCGCCGGCTCGGGTTTCGGCGGCTCGGGCGGTGGCGCTTGCACCGTCGCGGCAGGCTCTGGCTGCGTGGCCGCGGCGGGGGCGGCACTCGCGGTGGTCTTGTCACCGCCGCGGAGCGCGACGACAGCGATCGCGGCGCCGACACCGATGGTGGCCAGGAAGCCGACGACGAGGCCAGTCTTCTGGGGCGACGGTCTCGGTGCGGGCGCGACCGACACGGCGCCGTTGGCCGACGAGAGCGTCGTGGGTGGCTTCGATGCGAGGGCGACGGTTGGCGCGAGGTGAGGACTCGATGGACTCGATGGGGTCTGCGGTAACGCGCCCGTATCGATCAGCGTGGTGATCGCACTCGCGAGCTCGGTGCCAGTCTGGAAGCGCTCGGCTGGGTCCTTCGCGAGACAGCGCAGGATCAATCGATCGAGCGCCGGTGGCACCCACGACGCCTTTGCCGACGGCGGCACCGGTTGCTCGCGCAGGTGCATCGCGATCAAGTCGCCCGAGCCCTCGGCCTCGAACACCATGCGCCCCGTGACGAGCACGTGCAGCACGCAGCCGAGCGAGTAGATGTCGGCGCGATGATCGACCTGGCCCGAGCCGCGGCACTGCTCGGGAGACATATACGTCGGCGTTCCCATCACCGCAGATGTGTGGGTCTTGACCTGCTGATCGCCGTACAGCTTCGCGATCCCGAAATCGAGGATCTTGGTCCGCTCGCCGCCGGCGACCTCGGGATCGCGCACGATGAAGATGTTCTCGGGCTTGAGGTCGCGGTGCACGATGCCGCGGCTGTGCGCGGTAGCGAGCGACGACGCGACCTGTCGTACCAAGCGCAGCGCTTCCGGAATCGGGAGCACTTGTTGGCGAACCATGCGGCGATCGAGCGTCTCGCCGTCGAGCAGCTCCATCACGATGTACGCGCTGCCGTCGGGAGCCTGACCGAAGTCGAAGATCTGGACGATGCCAGGGTCGCTGATCTGCGTCGCCGCACGCGCTTCGTTGAAGAAGCGCGCGACGATGTCCTGGCGGTGGGAGAACTCCGCGCGCAGGATCTTCACCGCCGCGCGCCGGCCGAGCATGGTGTGTTCGGCGATGAACACTTCGCCCATGCCGCCTTCGCCGAGCTTCTGGACGAGGCGATACGACCCCAGGACCGACACTGCCCCTAGGGTACCAAAGTCCTAGCCGAGTCGCCGGGCCAGAATCGCGGCGAGCCGGGTCCGGGCAGCGTCATCGATCGCCGTCGGTGCGGTGGCGAGGGCGCCGTCGAGGCTTGTCTGACACGCGCAGGCGGTTGCCGGATCGATCGCCGCGATCGCGCGACGAACGATCGCGCGCGCCCGCTCGACGTTGGCGCGCATCACCGCGAACACGTCGGTCATCGTGACGTCGCTCGTGTGCCAGCAGTCGTAGTCCGTGGACAGCGCGAGCGTCGCGTAACAGAGCTCGGCCTCACGCGCGAGCCGCACCTCCGGACACATGGTCATGCCCACGATGTCCCCGCCCCACGTGCGCATCAGCTCGGACTCGGCGCGCGTGCCGAACTGCGGTCCCTCGATGCACACGTACGTCGCGCGATCGTGCGTGACCACCTCTTCGGCGCGGCTCGCTTGCGCGAGCTCGGTGGCGATCCGTCCACACACGGGATCCGCCATCGACACGTGCGCGACCACGCCGTGTCCGAAGTACGACGCAGGCCGCGACACCGTGCGGTCGATGTACTGGCGCGGGATCACGACGTGCCCCGGCGCCACCGCCTCGCGCAGCGACCCGACCGCCGAGATCGAGATCACGTGCGTCACGCCGAGCGACTTGAACGCGTAGAAGTTCGCGCGCGCGTTCACCTCGCTCGGAAGCAGGCGATGGCCGCGTCCGTGTCGCGGCAAGAAGATCACGCGGCGCTCGCCGACCTCGGCGATGGTGAGCGCATCGGACGGCGCGCCGAACGGCGTGTCGACCGTGACGGTCTCGACGACGTTCGCGCCCGGCAGGTCATAGAAGCCGCTTCCACCGAGGACACCGATCGCGGGTTGCATCGAGGCGATACTACGACCCGAGTGGCACTCGTGAGAACCTGCGAGGCCAGATGCCCGTCACCACCGCAAAGCTCGTCGAGCCGCTGCCACGGATCACGCTTCCACAACACGAGATCAAGGACGGCACGGGCGACGCCGGCGGGCAGCTCACTGCACGCACGGCCGACGACGAAGTCACAGCCGGCTACTGGTCGTGCGACGTGGGTCGCTACGAGTTCGTGTTCGACTACGACGAGTTCGTCTACATCATTCGCGGCGCGATGACCGTGACGGTCCACGGCACCGGCGCGACGCACGTCCTCTCGGACGGCGACACCGCACACTTCCCGCAGGGCATGACCACCACGTGGGAGATCACGCGCCCGCTGCTCAAGTACTTCGTGGCTAGAGCCGGCCGGTGAGCAGCATGATCACGAGGATCACACCGACGATCGCGGCAGGAGAGAGGCCCGCAGCGCCATACCGGCTGTATCCGAAACCGCCACCGAGAAGAGCAAGGATCAGAAGGATAACGAGGATGGTCAACATGACCATCGAAAGTGCATCCCACGTACCAGCGCCTCCTACGCGGCGATATCGTTGACCTCGAGGTTCGCGGTCGCGCCCAAGATGCGCGAGAGCTGCTCGACGGTGGTTCGCGTGACGTTGGTGCCGGCGGGCGCTACGAGCACACCCATGGAGTTCCGCACATCGCGCGCGAGCACCATGCCTTCTTTGAGATCGCGCGCGGCGACCAGCTTCGGCTCGTTCGAGGTGGCGATCGCGACGCAGACAAAGGAAACACCGCTGGCCGAGCGCAAGGTCCACGCGCGGTGAGCGGGTTTGCTCTCGAACACGAGGATGTTCGCGTTGGAGGGGAGGCCGATGGCGAACTCCACGCCGCCGTCGAGCGCCTTGCGCTTGATCGCACCACCCGCCGTGTTCGCGAGCTCGCGCATCGCGTCGGCGACGGCCTCGGGGCTCGTGTCGCCGCCGAGCAGCGTGGCTTGCAGCGCACCCATCGTCGTGTCGTCGATGCCGAGGCCGATCTTGATCTGGATCTGCTCCGTGGTGAGCGTGAGCGGAATCGAGCTCGCTTGAACGACGGGGCAGCACGTCGCTTCGTCGGGTGTGAACGCTTCGCCGATGAGCTCGCCGAGCTCCGCTCCGACGATCTGCTCGATGTCCTTCCACATCGGAAGCGACCGGAGCTTTTGCGTCACCGTGGGCTTGGGACCCGCCCAGCTCCGGATCCGTGCGAGCGCGCCCGCGCGGCCGACGAGCTCGTCTTTGGATGCGTTGATGCGCACCACGTCGTCGGCACCCGCGTTGAACGCGGTCCAGTAGTCACTCGAGCCCGCCGTGGGCGACAGCACCGCGATCACGTAGATGCGGGGAGTCACCATTCGCGCGCGGCCGACATTGCCCATGTCGACGAACGCGATGTCGTACCCGTTGTCGAAGCTCGCCGCCGCCATCGTTGCGGCCTCCACGACCTCGTGGTGAGCCGCTGCGAGAAACGCGGCGATTCGCTTTCGCTCTTTGGCGTCGCTGATCGCTGCGAGAATCTTCATGACGCCTTGGCCGTCCCCGCGAGCTTCTGGATCGCTGCGAGCAGCAGCTCGGCCTTGAACGGCTTGATCAGCCACGCCTTCGCGCCAAACGCCTTCGCGCGCTCGAACACGCCTGGACGCGCCTCCGTCGTGAGCATCACGAACGGCACCGTCTCGACGAGTCCGTCGGCGTGCAGCTTCTCGAGCAGCTCCATGCCGCTCATCTTCGGCATGTTGAGGTCGCACACGATCAGCGTCAGATCGGACGTGATCTTGCTGTACGCGTCCTCTCCATCGGCTGCTTCGATCATGGAGTAGCCAGCAGCAGTGAGGGCCGTCGTTACTTGGCGACGGACAAGCATCGAGTCGTCTGCAATGAGGATCTTGTTCGTCATATGGGTAGGTTCGTCCTTGTGTGTCTCGGGTAGAGGGGGTGAGCGGGTGATGGCCGCCCTGCGCCAGATGGGCGAGGCCGCCGAC
>JAEYYV010000351.1 GCA_023428295.1 Pseudomonadota bacterium | reverse complement strand
GGTCTGTTCTCAATGGGGTTCTCCCTGTCGGCCGTCGAGACGGGCCATCAAGGTGGCGAGATCGCCCGCGGCGATATGGCGTGCGAAACCATCCGGCTGGTCCTCGCGCTCGCCAGGCTCCAGGCGGCGTGCCGCGCGCGCCAGCTCGGCCAGGGTCCGGTGCACGAAGATGTCGTTGGGCTCGATCGACAGGCCTGCGTCGCGGGCGCGGCTGACGACCTGGATGCCGAGGATGGAATCGCCGCCGAGCTCGAAGAAATTGTCGTTGGCGCCGACCTGCTCGATCCTCAGAAGTTCGGCCCAGATGGTGGCGAGCCGCTGTTCGGCCTCGGTTGACGGGGCAACGTACTCGACGCCGAGCTCGGGCCTTGCGCCGTCGATCCTCGGCAGGCGCCGCCGGTCGATCTTGCCGCTGGGGGTCATGGGCAGCGCGTTGAGCAGCACGAACCGCGCCGGCACCATGTAAGCGGGCAGCCGCTGCTCCAGAAACCCGCGCAGCCGTGGCACCATGTTGCGGGCGAAGGCGGACTGCAGCGGATTGTTGGTCCAGCGTGGGCGCGGCGCTGTACCCGGCCCGAGGCTCCGCTGCGGAACCGGTCCGCGACCCGCGCCGTTCGCGCCTGCGGGGCGAAACACCGCGTCGATATGGCCGACCGCGTGCCGGCCCGAGACGTGGAGCTCGACCGTGCACCCGGCTTCCGTGGCGCAGGCGAGCAACTGGTCGGCATCGAGCCCGTGCGCAGGCGCGCGCGTCGCCTCGCGGCGAAGGTCGCCGACGCTGACCGACCCGTCCGCACTCGCCACGCGGGCGGCCATCCGCATCTCGGCGGCGATGGTCCGGCCGGGAATGTCGGCGACCAGCAAGGCCCGTCCGGGGAGGGTGCGCAGGGCCTCGCGCAAGGCCTCGGTGCTGCCGAGGTTGGTCCAGCTAAGTGCTTCGGCATCCGTCGCCATCGCCGGCGCCCAGCCGACATGCAGCATCACGTCGTAGCGGAAAAGTGTCAGTTCGTCGTCGGCAGGTCCGGGCTTGGCGAGGATCTCGACCGAAAGGATATCCGGAAACCGTCCGGGCAGCGTCAGGAACAGCTCGGCGTCGATCGTCAGTTCCTGTTCCAGCGCCAGACGGCGGGCAACGCGGTCGCGCAGGTCCGACGCTGGCAGGTCCGACTCGGCCCGGTAGAGTTCAACCGATGTGGCAAAGCACTCGAGCAGGCCAAGGCTGCGGACGTCGCCGATGAAGAGCGTGCCGCGCCCGTCCAGCGTCGGCAGGACGGAGGCGATGACGTCGAGGAGGTAGCGCTCGCTCGGGAAATACTGGACGACCGAATTGAGGATCGCCAGATCGACCCCGCCGACGGCCGTCGCGTCGACCTCGTGCGCCGCGCAGTGACGAAACTCGACGTTGCCGAGGCCGGCCGCACCGGATTTGTCCGCCATGTAGTCGAGTGCTGACCTGGAAATGTCCGTGGCGACGTAGCGGTCGACGTGCGGAGCCAGGCGCAAGGCGATCAGACCCGTGCCGCTGCCGATTTCGAGGACCTGCCGCGGGGCCAGCGACTGCAGGCGCCCGACGGTGGCGGCCAGCCATCTGCGCATGCTCTCCTCGGGCAGGGGCAGGCCGGTGTAGCTGCTGTTCCAACCATGGATCGCGAAGGCCGGATCGGCGGCTTCCGGCATCGCGCCATAGGTCTCGTCGTAGATGCGGCGCCAATGCTCCACCTGCTCGGCCGAGGCAGTGATGTCGACCGGCGAGCCTGAAGGATCCGTCGCGGCGTCCTGCTGTACGACGTAGCCGACGAGCCGGATGGCGCCGTCACCGAGTTCATGAGCCACGACGGCCGCCTCGGCCACCTCGGGGTGAGACTGCAGAGCGCTCTCGATCTCCCCGAGTTCGATGCGGTGGCCGCGCAGCTTGATCTGCCGATCGATGCGGCCGATGAAATCGAGGCGTCCGTCGGCAAGCCGGCGCACACGATCGCCGGTGCGGTAGGCGCGCACAGTGCTGCCGTCGTCCAGCCGCAGGACTGGGAACCGGTCGGCGGTGAGTTCCGGCCGATCGAGATAGCCGCGCGCCAGGCCGACGCCGGTGAGGCAAAGCTCGCCCGGTACGCCGATCGGCACCGGCTCGCCGTTCGCGTCGAGGACCAGCGCGCCCATGTTGTCGATCGGCTTGCCGATGGTCGGGGGCCGCGATGCGTCCTCGCACCTTTCCCACGTCGCCCAGATGGTGGCCTCGGTGGGGCCGTAGAGATTGTAGAAGCGTCGCCTGGGCGCCCATTCCCTCACCACCGAAGCCGGGCAGGGTTCGCCTGCGACCATCAGGGTTGCGAGCGACGGCAGGGCCGAGGGGTCCATTGCGAACAAGGCCGAGGGCGGCATGACCGCATGCGTCACCCGCTCCTCGGCGATCAGCCGGGCGAGCGCCGGGCCGGGAATGCGCCGCTCCGGCGCCGGAATGACCAGGGTGGCTCCGGCACCAAGGGCCAGGCAGATCTCGAACACCGAGGCATCGAAGCTCAGCGA
>JAEYYV010000124.1 GCA_023428295.1 Pseudomonadota bacterium | reverse complement strand
CCGTCGCGAAGCGGCTCTCGATGGCCGGGCCGCTAGCGACTCCGCCCGCGCTCACGATCCAGGCGTTCCATCGCGAGCGCCATCGCTCGGGCGCGCCGCCACGCGCCAGCGGGTGCGGAGCCGCGAGAGCATTCGCCCCGAAGATCGCGCACGCGGTGATCACGCCCCCGCGAGCGATCGCCCCAGCGCGCCCCTATCGCGCGCGCCAGCACGCGGCGACGCCGCGCACGACGCGACACAGCCGATGCTCCCCGTCGCGAGCGTGGCTCCGCCACCGACGTCATCGAGCGCCGCGCCGACGACGCTGATCGGAGTCACGCAGCCGCTCGCCGCGCTGCGCACGCCCGTCGCTGCGCGCGCGACGCAGCCACTGGCGACCGTGCCCGTCGTCTCGGATGCGATCCCACAACTCGGCGCAGACCCGCGCGAGACACAGCCGTTGCCGCGTGGCCATCGCGAGAGCCAGATCCGCGAGCTGTTTCGCGACGCGATTCCGCTCGACGAAGCGATCGCCATCGCGATCGATGCCGCCCGCGCAGCGCTTCCATCGGCGATCGCAGCGGCGCTCGAGCGCGTGCTCTCGTGGCTCGCACGACGACCGCGCGCCGACGACGCCACGGCGGCCGCACCCGCGCCCGACGCGATGCTGCCGAGCTGGGTCCCGCTGTCGCGCTTGCTCGGCGGGTTTCATGTCGTGCGCCCCATCGGTCGCGGCGCGGGCGGCTCGGTGCTGCTCGCGTGTCGCGCGGAGGAGCGCGCGCAGCCCGACAAGGAGCTGGTCGCGCTGAAGACGCCGGACTACTCGGGCGGCGCGGCGCGCAACCTGTCGGAGGCCGAGTTCGAATCGATGTTCCGCGACGAAGCGGGCGCGCTGTTGGCAGTGCCGCGACATCGCAACCTCGCGGGGTTCGTGACGTTCGACGCGACAGCGAAGCCCAAGCCGATCCTCGTCATGGAGTACGTGCGCGGCACGAACCTCGAGCGCGCGCTCGAGCAGAACGCGCTCGACATGCCGCGCGCATTCGCGATCGTCGATGACGTGCTGGCAGGGCTCGTCGCGATGCACGAGGTGTCGGTCGCGCACCTCGACGTGAAGCCCGCCAACGTCGTGTTGCGCGACCAAAGCGGCGTGGCGGTGCTCGTCGACTTCGGACTGGCGGGGCGGCGACTTCGCGCGGGGTGCGGCAGCATCCACTACGGTGCGCGCGAGGTGTGGGACGAGACTGCGACGGATCCGCCGTTCGGTGCCGACGTGTACGCCGCTGCGTGCGTCGCGTTCGAGGTGCTGACGAATGCGGTGCTCGTGCGCGGCGACTCGCTCAACGACGTGATCGCGAATCATTTCTCGAAGCAGCCAGCCGCCGACGTGCTCGCAGCACTCGCGCGCGTTCCGCGACTCGGGCCGCTGTCCGAGCTGTTGCGTGCGGCGCTCTCGCGCGACTCGGCACGCCGACCGACAGCAGCGCGGCTGCGCGCGGGGTTTGCCGCGATCGCGCCCGACGTTTCCTCGATGCCGTGGCCGCTCGAGGTCTAGCGTAGCGCTCGACGTGTTACCGTCGGTCCGAAGGGGCCGCGTGGCCGTTTCATTGCCGAAGAAGAAGAAGTGAGCGGTTCGCGCGTTCTCCTCGAGCTCGTCATGGTGCTCGGAACAGCGGCGGTGGTCACCGTGCTGTTTCAGGCGCTGCGTCTGCCCGTGGTGCTCGGGTACGTGCTCGCTGGCCTCTTGATCGGCCCGAACCTCCCGCTGCCACTCGTCGCGAACGCGCACCTCGTTCACGTGCTGTCCGAGCTCGGCGTGATCCTGCTGATGTTCTCTGTCGGTCTCGAGCTGCGCATCTCCACGCTGGCGCGCGTCGGCGTTCCCGCCGCGCTCACCGCGCTGTTCGAGGTGGCGCTGCTGATCGGCGTGGGCATGGTCATCGCGAGCGCGATCGGCCTCAGGCCGCTCGAAGCGCTGTTCGCTGGTTCGTGCCTCGGCATCTCGTCGACGATGCTCGTGGCGAAGGCGTTCGAGGAGCACGGCTGGAAGGGAGGCTTCACCGACATCGTGTTCGCGGTGCTCGTGTTCGAGGACCTGATCGCGATCCTGCTCCTCGCCGTGCTGACCGCGGTCGCCACGGGTAGCGGCCTCGACGCCGAAGAGCTCGTGCGATTGATCGCGCGCCTGGGCGGCTTCCTCGCGGCGTTGCTCGTCGGCGGATTGCTCGTCGTCCCGCGTGTCGTGCGCTGGGTGGCGTCGCGCTATCGCAAGGAGACGCTGCTCGTGCTCGCGCTGTCCGTGTGCTTCGGCGCGTCGGTGCTCGCCGATCGCTTCGGCTACTCGGTCGCGCTCGGCGCGTTCATCGCCGGCATCTTGGTCGCCGAGTCGGGTCGCGGCGAAGACGTCTTCCATCTCGTGCAGCCGTTCCGCGACGTGTTCGCGATGGTGTTCTTCGTCTCGGTCGGCATGACCATCGAGCCGGCCGCGCTCGCGCACAACTGGTACGTGATCCTCTTGTTCTCGGTGCTCGTGATGGTCCTGAAGCCGCTCGGCGTTGGCCTCGGCGTGTTCCTCGGCGGTCATGGCCTCCAGCCCGCCGTGCGCGCGGGCCTCTCGCTCTCGCAGATCGGGGAGCTGTCGTTTGTCATCGCTGGCATCGGCGTCTCGAGCGGCGTCGCGAGCCCTGCTCTCCTCGCGATCGCCGTCGGCGTGTGCTGCGTGACCACGCTGACCTCCGGGGTGTTCATCGCGAAGTCGCAGAACATGGCGAAGTGGGTCGCGCGTCGCCTTCCCAAGCGCATCGCCATGTTCGAGAGCTTCTACGAAGCGTGGCTCGGTCGATTGCGCCAACGCCAAGCCTCGCCGTGGCGAAAGCTTCGATCGCCGATCACGGTGCTCGTCCTCGACGCGGGTGCGATCATCGCCATCGTTATCGGCGCCGCCGCGATCACTCCGTGGGCGACGGAGTACCTCGCGGAGGTGGGTCTCGAAGGTCTCGCTGGACGAATGGCGGTGGCCACGGTCGCCGCCGTCGTCGCGACGCCGTTCATCGTCGGCCTCGTGCGCCGCATCATCGTCATCTCGCGCATCCTCGCGATGGAGGTCATCCCCGCGAACGAGACGCACGACATCGGGCTCGCACCACGCCGCGCGCTGATCATCACGTTCGCCATCGGCATCAGCCTCGTCGTCGGTCTCCCGCTCGTCGCCATCACGCAACCGTTTGTCCCCGGCGGATGGGTCGTGATCCTCGTGCACGTCGCCATCCTCGTCGTCGTGGCGCGCCGCTCGCTGCGCGACTTCGATGGTCACGTGCGCGCCGGCAGCGAGCTCCTCCTCGAGCTCCTCTCGCATCCACCCTCGCAGGCCACCGAAGAGCTCGCGCAGGTCGAGACGATGCTCCCTGGCTTTGGCGGCGTTGTCTCGATCCAAGTCGGTACGTCGTCTCCCGCTGTCGGGCGCACGCTCGCGGAGCTCGACCTGCGTGCACGCACGGGTGCGACCGTCCTCGCGATCGCGCGCGGTGGCGCAGGCATGGCTACACCGTCACCGACAGAGCCTTTAGCAGCGGGCGATACACTCGCGATGGCAGGTTCTGACGAGGCCATCGCACAAGCGCGAAACCTGTTCGACGCCGGCTGAACGCAGGTATCGTCGACGCATGGCGAAACCAGCGCGACAAGACACGGGTGAGGTTCTGAGCAAGCCCACGCCGCCGCAGCGCCGCTTTCCCTGGCGTCTGTGGCTGTTCGCGATCGTGATGACCGCGGGCGCGGGCGCGGGTGGCTACTTCACGTGGCAGTACCGCCAACAGGCCGCACGGGCCGTCGACGATCGCGCGGACTGCACGGTCAACCTCGGCACGCTCCGCAGCGACATGACGGCGCTGCAGAAGGCCGCCGACACCTCGTCGAAGGATCTCGCGAACTGCACCGCCACCGTCGCTGCCGAGCAGCAGAAGGCCACGGCCGTCGAATCGCAGCTGCGCGACGCGGCCGCGAAGATGAACGCGACCATGGAGGAGCTCGCCACGCTCCGCACGCAGCGCGCCGAGACCGAGAAGCGCCTCGCCGCGATGGAGGACGTGCAGAAGCAGTTCGCGAAGATGATCGACGCCGGTCAGCTCGAAGTGAAGGCGCGCAACGGCAACCTCGTCATCTCGCTTCCGTCCGAGGTGCTGTTCGCGTCGGGCTCCGCCGATATCTCCGAGAAGGGGCAGATCGCGATCATCGAGATCGGCGTGACGCTCAAGAAGCTCGCCGATCGTCGCTTCTTGGTCCTCGGTCACACCGACGATCAACCGCTCAAGAACAGCGTGTTCAAGGACAACTGGGAGCTGTCCACGGCGCGCGCCCTCAACGTCACGCGCACGCTCGTCAACGCAGGCATGGACCCGAAGAACCTGATCCCCGCGGGATCTGGCGAGCACGATCCGCTCGGCAAAGATCGCGCGAAGAACCGCCGCATCGAGATCGCGCTCTTGCCTGCGCTCAGCGAGCTGCCGCCGCTGCCGACCTCGCTCGAAGAAGCGGCGAAGCCCTAGGCAGCTCGCGTTCTGTTAGGGCCTGGTCAGCGCGCCGAACAGCGACATCACCTGATCATCGGGCACCGAACCGTGTCCGACGAGCAGCGCGCCCTTCGTCGTGATGCTCACCTTGTTGAGCATCTCCATCACGACCGCGTCGAGCTGACCGCTCGCGAGCAGCGCGATGATCTGCTCGTTCACGATCTTCGCGACGGCAGCGGCTTCGCTCGCGGAGCGGAACGTGGTCTCGATCGAGAGCGCCAGCGTCTTGTCGGCGACCTCGAGGCTGCCGTGGCCCGACTTCATCGTCATGCCTAGCACGGCGCGCGACTTCGCAGACGCGAACCACAGCGCGCCGCCCTTGTTCGCTTTCGCGGCGAGCTTGCCGAGCGCGCTCTTACCAAAGGCCTTCTTGCCCGCCGCGCCTGACGTGAACGTCGCGAGCATCGCTTTGTCCGTGGGCTTGGCGGGGATCACGAGGACATCGTCGTCGAGCCAGACGCTCGTCAGCTTCGTGTCGAGCGCCGTCTTCTGCAAACACTCGGTGATCGCCGCCCTCCCAACGCTGCCGTCGAGCGAGACGTAATACGCGCCGACATCCGACGCCGCGCCCTCGACGATCACGAGACCATCGACCGCCTTGACCGGATCGATCTTGCATGTCGTCTTCAGCGACTCGAACGTCGCGCGTGCACCGAGCGCGGTCGCGAGCGGCTCGGCAAACGACGAGAGGCTCGACGCCATCGCCTTGTCGACATCGATCGCGACGATCGACGTCGTCGATGCAGGCAGGTGCTGCTGTGCCACCGACCACGCGCGTGACGAGTCCGCGTGTGCCTGCGTCGTCGCGACGAGGACGCACGCAACCAGAATCGCTCGCATCACCGTTCGACGACTACGGGCAGCCGTGCGTTGCCTTGACCGACACGGTATCGAACATGAAGTTCGTGAGATCGAGGAAGTCGCTCACGCTCTCCATCTGAAAGCGAACCGTCTGTCCCGAGAGCGGCGTCTGGATGGTCTGCGCGAACGGCGTCCACTGTCCGAACTGGCCGACGTCCAGGTTCTGCTTGTGCAGGATCACGATCGGCGCGGTCGTGAAGTTCGGCGGGAACGTGAGCCCGACGTAGACCTCGTCCGCGCCCGGATAGGTGTCTTCCGACGTCATTCGCATGTAGCCGGAGACCACGAGCTGCGAGGTCATCGGCGGCACGGTGAACTGCTGGTAGACGTAGTCCGAGGCGTCGTTGCCCGCAGTCTCGTACCCGCCGAGCCACGTGTACTTCGTACCCGTATGCGGCGGATTGCTGAACGCTCCGATCAGCGGGATGGTCGAGTCGTAGCGAACCTCGGTCCACGGCGTGATCGTCGCGTTGTCGAAGTTGGCGTTCACGAGCAGCTCGGTGACCATCGGCACGCACGCGTCGGGCGTGAGTGCAGCGTCGATCGGCGGCGCCGCGTCGATGTTCGGTGCGGCATCCACGTTCGGTGCGGCGTCGATCTGCGGCGTGGCGTCGATCAGGGACGGCGCGTCGATGCCTCCGTTATTGCTGTCGATCGGCGCGTTCGGGCTGGAGCCCGAAGCACAGCCGGCGAAGACAACGAAAGCGAAACCACGTCTCATAGGGGCCCTATTGTGTGGGCGCGGGTGCTCCCAGATCAACGACGATCTAGGAGCAACCCCACCCAATGTAGCCCTGCCCACATCTCAAACGGCGGCACCCGCGATGGCACGCCGCGCAGCGGCGGCTGCCGGGCGCCACCCGCCGCGAAGCACGCGCAGCCAGAACAGCGACGCCCCCACGAAGATCTCGATCGCGAGACCGATCCAGCCGCCGAACGCTCCGAGCCCTGCCCAGATGCCGAGCGCGTATGCGAGCGGCGGTGTGGTCAGCCATGACGTCACGATCCCGATCACCGCGGCGTAGCGAACATCACTCGCGCCGCGCAGAACGCCGCGCGCGATCACGTTCGCTGCATCCGCGACCAAGAACGCGATGCCGACGTGCATGAGCATCGTCGCCCGCTCGGCGAGCGCCGTGTCACCGGCCGCCATCGCGCTCACGATCGTTCCGCCGAAGATCGAGAACCCGACAGCGCAGAGCCCCGAGTAGGCGCTACCGATCAAGAGCGCGCGCTTCGCGACGCGTGGAACGAGCACATCTTTCCCGGCACCGACCGCCTGGCCAACGAGCACCGCCGCGGCTTCCGCCAGCGCGTGCGCCGGCAAGAAGGACACGTTGATGAGGTGGAGCACCATCTGATGTGCAGCGCCATCGATCGCGGACATCCGCGCGACCATGACCGTGAGGATCAAGAACACGCCGACCTCCATCAAGAACTGGAGACCGTTCGGCACGCCTTGTCCCCACACCTCGCGCACCGCACTCCGACGCCACCGCACGCGACGCAGCTGCGCGCGCAGCGGCCAGCCGAGGACGAGCATCTCCGTCGCGGTGCCCGCGATCGTGGCGATCGCAGCGCCTTCGACGCCACGCTCCATGAACACGATCAGAACGACGTCGGCGGCGATGTTCACGGCATTACCCGCGAGCGACGCGCGCATGGGACCGCGCGTGTCGCCCTCGCCGTATCTCGCTTCGCGGATCGCGGCGTAGACCAACACCAGCGGAGCACCCAGTGAACGGATCACGAGGTACTCGGCGGCGAAGTGACCCGCCCGTGGACTCGCGGAGAAGTCGACGAGCCACGGTGCGACGAGGTGACCGACGACAGCGGCGAGAACACCGAACACGAGCGCGATGCCGAGCGCACCACCGAGCAAGTCCGGGATCAGCTCGCGCCGGTTCGCACCGACGGCTTGCGAGATGAGCGTCTTGGCACCACGCAGAAGCCCGATGCCGAAACAGAGGAGCGCGAAGCCGACGACGGCGCCCAGGCCAACGCCCGCGAGCTCGTCGGCACCGACGGAAGCGACGAACGCCGTGGAGGCGAGCGTCATGGTGGAGTAGGAGATCATCGAGACCGTGATCGGCCACGCGAGCTTCACGAGCTCGCGACCGGGACGTTCGGTCCATGACAGAGAAGACGCAGCAACGAACGAAACGACAGGCATGACAGGCGGCCCTCGCGACGCATTGCACGCGCGTCGCAGCAAGAGGACAGATGCTCGAGTGGAGCCCGCCGGTGCTTCGATTTCCGAAAGCGAAACGGGCCCCAGATTTCACTGGAGCCCGTGGCGGGGGAAGGTTTCTTGCTCGGTCACTTCATACGAACCGGCGAACCCCACCACGGGCTACAGCAACATCGTTGGTCACGCAGACCAGCGACGAGTTGCGCGTGTAGATCGGGTCGAGTTGCATGGGTTCGTAGTACTCCGAGTGGAAGTACTTTCGCTCTCCGGATCTCCGAAGGCAAGTGTTGTGTTCGTAGCGCGACAAGAAAGTACAGACAGCGACGGAGATCAGCGAACGACATACGCGAGCGTCGCTCGCTGACACGTGCGAAGCCCCGCGTCGCCGGGCAACTCCGCGAACTGCCACGCACGAACGTCGGTCGTGATCGCTGTATCGAGCTTCGCCAGCCCAGTCGTTCGGGTGAGTGAAACGTCGGTCACAAACCCCTTCGGGTTCACGCAGACCGAAAGCTCTGCAGTCACGGTGCTGCCGATCTCGTAGCGAAGCTGCGTCGCCATTCGATCGACGCTCGGCAGCCGAGGATCGATCGCCTCGGGGACGATCTGTACTGCGTCCGTTGTCGGGACGAGTGACAGCTGCACGCCGGTGCGTGGAGCGACCTCGCGATCCATGACGCCCGTGGTCGATGCGCACGCGGAACCGAGAACGAGAACGAAAAGAAGGACGGTCTTCATAGGGATGCTCCTCGCGAACGAGCCACCGATCGCGAAGGCTCGCCCGTCCACACCGCGTGCCACGCGCGTCGCGAGGCAATTGGGCGGAACTTCACGCGTCCGCGCGGGTATCTCGGACGCATGCGACGGTCACGGGTTGTCGCGCGACCGGGAATGACGCGGCGCCCCCACCGGTTGACAGGCCGCCCGCGGGACGGTTTCCTCCCCCCGAGTCCTTCTATGTCTGACCGCCTCACCGAAGACGTCACCAAACTCCAAGGTCGCTTCAACTCTCTCAAGGCCGAAGTCGGCAAGGTCCTGGTCGGTCAGGACGACATGCTGCACCGCCTGATGCTCGGCCTGTTGGCCGGCGGGCACGTGCTCCTCGAAGGCGTGCCCGGACTCGCGAAGACGCTGGTCATTCGCACGCTCGCCGAGGCGATGGATGGCGTGTTCTCGCGCATCCAGTTCACGCCCGACATGCTGCCCGGCGACGTGGTGGGCACGCAGATCTATAACCCCCGCGAGGGTTCGTACACGGTCAAGAAAGGACCGGTGTTTGGCAACTTCATCCTGGCGGACGAGATCAACCGTGCGCCCGCGAAGGTGCAGTCCGCGCTTCTCGAAGCGATGCAGGAGCGGCAGGTCACGCTCGGCGATCAGACGTTCAAGCTGTCCGAGCCGTTCCTGGTGCTCGCGACGCAGAACCCGATCGAGCAAGAAGGTACGTACCCACTGCCAGAGGCGCAGCTCGATCGCTTCATGCTGAAGGTCCGCGTCGGCTATCCGAGCAAGGAAGACGAGGTGAAGATCATCGATCGCATGGCGGGCTCTGGCAGCGAGCCCACGGCGAGCAAGGTGATGGGCCTCGACGAGATCCTCGCCGCGCGCGACGTGGTCAAGCAGGTGTTCGTCGACGACAAGGTGAAGCGCTACGCGGTGGACCTCGTCGCCGCCACGCGCGATCCCAAGGCCAACGGCTTGCCACAACTCGCGACGCTCATCGACAACGGCGCATCGGTGCGCGCCTCGATCTCGCTGATCAAGACGGCCAAGGCGCAGGCGCTCCTCTCCGGCCGCAGCTACATCTCGCCGCACGACGTGAAGACCATCGCGCACGACGTGCTTCGTCACCGCATCCTCGTCAGCTACGAGGCCGAAGCGCAGGGCAAGACCACCGACAGCGTCATCGCGCAGATCCTCGAGAACGTTCCCGTCCCGTGATCTGAGCGCCGCCATGCTGCCCGCGGAAATCGCGCAAGCCGTCAAGCGCATCCAGTTCGTCACCGGACGTCAGGTCTCCGACGTCATGGCCGGTGCGTACCTCTCCGTGTTCAAAGGACGCGGCATGGAGTTCGACGAGGTTCGTCCGTACGTCCCCGGCGATGACATCCGCGCGATCGATTGGAACGTCACCGCGCGCACCGGCGAACCACACGTCAAGCGCTTCGTCGAGGAGCGCGAGCTCACCGTGATGCTGCTCGTGGACGTGTCCGCGTCGCAAGACTTCGGCTCCGGTCGTCGCAGCAAGCTCGAGGCGGCCGTCGAGCTGTCCGCGCTGCTCGCGATGTCCGCGGTCGAGAACGGCGACAAGGTCGGCCTCTTGCTGTTTCACGGCGGCGCCGACCTCTACATTCCACCGCGCAAAGGCGGCAAGCACGCGCTGCGCGTCGTGCGCGAAGTGCTCGCGCGCGGGCAAGAGAAGGCCGCCGGGCTCACCACGCGCAAGGCGCTGCTCGCGCTGCCTCGTGCCATCCGCACGCTGTTCGCGAAGCTGCAGTCGCGCACCAAGACCGATGCGCCGCCCACCGACGCGCGACGAGCCACGAGCATCAGCGCCGCACTCGAGTTCTGCCGGCAGGTGCTTCCGCGCCGCGCGGTGCTGTTCCTCGTGTCCGACTTTCTCGACGAGGGATACATGCAGGTGCTGCGTCACGCGAACCGCAAGCACGACGTGGTCGCCGCGCTGATCACGGATCCGCGCGAGGCGCAGATGCCGCCCGCGGGGCTCGTGACGCTCGAGGATGCGGAGTCGGGTCGCACGCGCTTGGTCGACACGCGGAGCGACTCGTTTCGCAAGGAGCTCGCAGATCGCGCGGAGAAACGACAGCAAGAGCTGCGCGACTCGCTGCGCGCGACCGGCATGGACCTGATCGTGTTCGACGCGTCGCAGTCGATGGTGGATCCGCTGCTGCGGTTCTTCCGCGAGCGCGAGCGGAGGCTGCGCCGATGACGCGCATCGCACTCGCGATCGTTCTCGCTCTCGCTGCGTGCGGTGGCGGCGCCGAGGAGGCCACGCCCGATCCGTCGCTCACCGTCGCCAAGGACGCGATCGTCAAGACCACCGAGGTCGGTCCCGTGAAGGCGACCGTCCACGTGTGGCCCGCGAAGCCGAGCCTCGTCGATGCCGTGTACGTGCGGCTCGAGGTGAGCGCGCCCGACGGCGTGACGATCGATGCACCGTTTCAAGAGGCAGGCGATCAGCGCTTGGGCCGCTTCCGCGTCGTCGGGTTCTCGCGCGACGAGCAGCGTCCCGCGAGTGGCGGCCAGCTCCACATCCAGACGTACACGCTCGAGCCACCGGCGAGCGGACGCCAGCGCATTCCACCGCTGCGCCTCGAGATGCTCGACGGCCGCGCCACGGCGAGCGCCGAAGCGCAGAAGAAGCAGGAGATCCTGACAGACGAAGTCCCGATGGAGATCGCACCGGTTCCCGTCGAGCAATCCACCGCGCAGCTCAAAGACGCACGAGGCGAGCTCGATCCGGATGTCGGCAAGACGAGCTGGGCCGTGATCATCGGCATCGCCAGCGGTGCGCTGGTCCTCGGCAGTGGATCGATCCTCCTCTGGCGCGGCATACGTTCGCGCCGCCGCGTGCAGCAGCAGCGCTCGGCGTACGAGGATGCGGTGGCGCAGCTGCGGCGCCTCGAGGACAAGGGAGCACCCGACGCCGACAGCGCGGACTCGTGGTTCGTCGAGCTGAGCGCCATCGTGCGGCAGTACCTGGAGGGCCGCTACGAGATCCGCGCGCCCGAGCTGACCACCGAGGAGTTCCTGAGCGTCGCGACGGCGCGGCCCGAGCTGACAGCGGAGCATCGCAAGCTCCTCGAGGCGTTCCTCGAGCGCTGCGACCGCGTGAAGTTCGCGGGCTATCGGCCCGATGCGGAGGAATCGATCGCCACCTTGGCCGCGGCGCGTGGATTCGTCGAGGACACGCGGCTGCGCGAGGTGGCCGTATGAGCTGGTGGCGAACGCTCGACTGGGCGCAGCCATGGGCGCTGTTCGTCGCGGTGCTCGCGGTGTCGGCGGTGTGGTGGTCGCTGCGTGGAAGCGGACGCGTGGTGTTCTCGTCGCTGCGCGCGTTGCCCGCGGGTGGCGAGACGTGGCGCACGCGGATCGCGTGGGTGCCCGACGCGCTGTACGGGTTGGCGGTGGTCGCGCTCGCGATCGCACTCGCGGGTCCACGCGTCGGCGATCAATCGAGCCGCGTCCGGCGCGATGGCATCGCGATCATGATGGCGCTCGACACGTCGGGCTCCATGCAGGCGCAGGATCTCGCGGACAGCAAGAACGAAGCGCGCTGCGACTACAGCGCGGATCGCGATCCCACGCGACTCGGCGTGGTGAAGCGCGTGTTCGAGCAGTTCGTCCTCGGCGGCAAGACGCTCGACGGACGCCCCGACGACGCGATCGGGCTCGTCGCGTTCGCGCGCTACGCGGAGACGCGCAGCCCGCTGACGCTCGACCACCAGAACCTGTTGCAGGCCGCGCGCGAGCTCGACTTCGCACGAGACGGTGACGACGGCACGCACATCGGCGCGGGACTCGAGCTCGCGATCACGCGGCTGGCCGAGTGGAAGCCCAAAGAGAAGAACGTCGGGCGCATCGTCATCCTGCTCACCGACGGTGAGTCCACGGTGCACGAGATCGACGAAGACACCGCTACCGAAGACGCGATCAAGGCGGGCGTCAAGGTCTACACGATCGGCGCGGGCACGAACGGCATCGCGCCGGTCTGCGCGGATCGCGGCGATGGCCGCAGCGTGCTCGTGCAGATGCGCTCGGGACTCGACGAGACCACACTGCGCAAGATCGCGGCGAAGACGGGCGGACAGTTCTTCCGCGCGACCGACTCCGCGAGCCTCGAGCAGATCTACAAGGAGATCGACAAGCTCGAGCGCACGAAGATCGAGGAGCAGCGCTTCACCGAGTACCGTCAGCTCTATCCGTGGTTCGTCGCCGCCGCGATGGGCCTCGTGGTGCTCGCGCTCGTGCTGCGCGGGACGCTGCTGCGGAGGTTGCCGTGATCTTCTCGTGGAACTATCGCTATCCCGAGCTCGTCCACCTGGTGTGGCTCGTGATCGCGATCGTCGTCGGCCTCGCGGTGCTCGAGCTGCGATCGCGCGGCGCGCTCGCGGTGTTCTTGTCGCCCGTGATGCAGAAGCGGCTGACGGCCAAGGCGAGCGTCGAGCGCGTGGTGCTGAAGCTCGTGCTCGTGCTGCTCGCGATGCTGGCCGCCGTGGGAGCGCTCATGCGCCCGCAAGCAAAGGGCGAGACCGAGCAGGTCGACGCGACGACCGCATCGGCCGACGTGGTGTTCGCGCTGGATGTCTCGCGATCGATGCTCGCCGAGGACACCAAACCCAATCGCTTCCTACGCGCGAAGTCGCAGATCGAGCTCTTGCTCGGCAAGCTGAAGGGCCAGCGCGTCGGGCTCGTCGCGTTTGCGGGTCGCGCCGTACAGGTGTGCCCGCTCACCGTGGATCACTCGTTCTTCACCACGGTGCTCGCGTCGCTCGATACCAAGAGCGCCGGCAAGGGTGGCACCAAGATCGGCGAGGCGATCAAGATCGCCGTGCGTGGCTTCCCCGCCGGAACGCGCAACGCCAAGCTCCTCGTGCTCATCACCGACGGTGACGATCAGGATCCGTACTCCGAGGAGGCCGCGAAGATGGCGCGGGATGCTGGCGTGAAGATCGTCGCGATCGGCCTTGGCAGCGAGGAAGGCTCGACGATCGAGTACACCGAGCCCGGCGGCATCGCGAAGAAGACGATCATGCACGAGGGTAAGCCCGTCATCAGCAAGCTGAACGGCGAGCAGCTGCGCAAGGTCGCGCTCGTCAGCGAAGGCGTGTACGTGCCGGCCGGAACGTCGGCGCTCGATCTCGACTCCATCGTGCAGAGCTACATCGAGCCGCTCCTCGCCGAGGCGGAGTCCAAGGCGCAGCGCCGGATCCCCGTCGAGAAGTTCTCGTGGTTCGTGCTCGCGTCCCTCGTGTTCTTGCTCGGAGCGCTGTGGGTAGGCGCGGGCGCCGGCGATCGGAGGGCCTCGTGAGATTCGCAGTCTGGATCCTCGCGCTGTTGATCGCGTGCAGAGGCGAGCACCGCGCCGCACGTGACATCTATAACCAGGGCGTCGCCTCGCTCGTGAAGGGCGAGTACGAGACCGCGCAGAAGCAGTTCCTCGAGGCGCGCAGCATGGCGGGCGTGGATCCCGAGCTGCGGTTTCGCGCCGCGTACGACCTCGGCATCGCGTTCGCCGCGCACGCAGACAAGGTCCGGCAAGGCGAGGAAGCGGATCTGCAGAAGGCGCTCGATCTCGCGCAGCAAGCCGCGTCGTGGTTCGCGGATGCAGCGCGCCTGCGCAAGGACGACACGGACACGCAGGCAAACCTCGCGATCGTTCGCGCGCGCGTGCAATCGATCAGCGACGAGCTGCGCGAGTCGGAGGGCAAGCTCGAAGCGCGCCTCGACAAGCTGATCGAGGAGCAGCGCGAGGTCCTCGACGACGCGCGCGTTGCCTGGGTCGAGATCAAGCAGACCGGCGGCGCCGATCCGCTCGCGCAGCAGACGAACCTGACGCACCTCGCGGATCGCGAGCGCGGCGTCGTCGCGGAGGCGGGCGTGCTGCAGGACATCTCCGCCGACGAGATCGACGCGATCGGCAAGAAGACCGAGGACAAGCGCAGCGACGAAGAGAAGGTCCGCTTGATCCAGCTGAAGAACCTCGATCTCTATCTGCTCGACGCGCGCAACGCGATCGCGGACGCGCGGCGCAAGCTGCAGGATCTGGCCGCCGAGGACGGCGTGCTGCGCGCGGAGGCCGCGCTCGTCGCGCTCAAGCGCGGTCGCGAGCAGCTCCTCGATCCCATCACGGTGATGCGCGGCGTCGCGCAGGATCAGGTCGGCGTCCTGCGCGAGACCACGATCGCCGCGGCGGCCGATGGCTCGCTGAAGCTGCAACTCGATCAGCCGCTGCCACCGCCGAGCGAGATGCCGGCGTGGCTCGCCCCCAAGGCGATCTCGCAGCGACAGAACGGGCTGCGCGATCGGATCGAGGAGGTGCGCGCGCGCTTCGAAGCGGCGGCGGAGCAACCCGCGCCGGATCCGAGCACGCTGCAGGATCCCAAGGCGCAGCAGCAAGCGGCGCAGCAAGCGCAGCTCCTGGCGCGCGTGAAGGTCGCCCTGCCCTCCGTCGTCGAGGCGAGCACCGCGATGGGCAAGGCCGTCGAGTCGCTCGGCGCGGGCAACGCCAAGGTCGCGATCGATCACGAGCGCGCGGCGCTGCTCGCGCTGATGAAGGCCATCGAGCAGTTCTCGGATCTCAAGAACCTGATCGAGCTCGCGTATGGCGATCAGAAGTCGCTCGTCGGACTGCTCGGCCCCGAGGCGGCCAAGGCGTTGCCCGCCGACGAGCGCGCGACGGAGACCAAGGGCGCGCTCGAGCGCAACCTCGCGCGCATGCCGCGCCTCGGGGAGCTGATCGCCGAGCAAGCGGCGCAGGCGCAGCAGGAGCCGCCCGCGGATCCGAACGCGACGCCCGAAGCGATCGAGGCTCGGAAGCAACAGATCGAGCAGATGAAGCAGCAGCTCGCGCTGGCCGAGTCCCTGCGAGCACAAGCGGAGACCGCGCTACGGAACCTGACCAAGGCGATCGCGACGAACGCGGATCCGATGACGCCCGCGAAGGAAGCGGAGACCAAGCTCGCCGAGCTGCGCAAGCTGTTCTTCAACATCATCGAGCATCTCCAGCAGCTGATCCGCGATCAGGGCGACACGATCGATCGCACGAAGCAAGCGAACACCGAGGACATGTTCGGCCGCGAAGCAAAGCTGCCCGACCTCGTGTCCACGCAGACGCAGCACGGTGATCTGGCGAAGGCGATCACCGAGGCGCTCGCCGCGCAGGCCGACGCGGCCGGCAAGGCGGGCCAGAAGCCGCAGCCCGGTCAGCCCGATGCACAGACCTACGCCGCCGCCGCGAACGAGGTGCGCCAGGCGCAGCAAGAGATGGCGGACGCGACGCGCGTGCTCACCACCGCGCGCGACGACAAGCAAGCGAGCCACAGCCTCGACCCGGCGACCAAGGCGCAGGACAAGGCCAACGAGCACCTGAAGGAAGCGCTGAAGCTGTTGCAGCCGCCGCAGCAAGGCAAGAGCGACGACAAGCAGCAGCAGCAGCAAGAACAGCAGCAGCAAGAGCAACAGGAACAGCAGAAGCCGCAAGGCGGTGCACAGCAGCGCGCGCGTGATGAAGACGCGAAGCGGCAGAAGCAGCGCCAGCAACAACAGCAGCAGAGCGGTACCGAGGAGAAGGATTGGTGAAACGCGTCGTCTTCTCGCTCTGGGTCCTGCTCGCTCTCGCCACGAACGCGTTCGCGCAAGATGCACCGCGCGCACAGTTCCGCCTCGACGGTGGTCAGCCACACGTCGGCATGCCGTTCACGCTGCAGCTGCTCGTCGAAGGCTTCGATGAATCGCCCCCGCCGGAGATCCCCCAGCTCCAGATTCCGAACGCGACGGTGACGTCGCTCGGTCTGCCCTCGCCGAACGTCTCGCGATCGATCCAGATCATCAATGGACGGCGCAGCGAATCGACGCGCGTGACGTGGGCGCTGCAGTGGCGCGTCGAGGTCTCGAAGGAAGGCACGTTGCGCGTTCCGTCGACCGTCGTCACGCAGGGCGCGAAGAAGGCGACCGCGCAGGCGGGCGAGGTCGAGGTGCAGACCGTGCCCGTCGCCGACGACATGAAGCTCAGCCTCGACCTGCCGAGCCGCCCGGTGTTCGTCGGCGAGACCATCCCCGTCACGCTGACCTGGTTGTTCCGTCGCGATCCGTCAGAGCAGACCTTCTCCGTGCCGATGATGTCGTCGGACGCGTTCACCGTGAGCGCGCCGACGATCCAGCCGCAGCAGGGGCGCCAGCGCCTGTTGACGCTGTCTGCGGGCTCCAAGGATCTGCAGCTCCCGTACACGCTCGACACCACGACCGTCGGCGGCGTGGAGCTCAAGCGGCTGCAGATGACGTTCTACGTGGCGCCGCGCAAGATCGGCAAGGTCGACATCGCGCCGACGTCGATCGTCGCGGCGCTCCCCGTCGGTCGCGCGGACTTCTTCGGCAACGCGCCGACGCGTCTGTTCCGCGCGAGCGACGTGGCGCGCACGCTCGAGGTGAAGCCGCTGCCCGAGACCGATCGCCCCGCCACGTTCGCGGGCGCCGTGGGCGATCAGTTCTCGATCGCCGTGCACACGAGCCGCTCCGTCGTGTCGCTCGGCGAGCCGATGCAGCTCGACGTCACGATCAAGTCGAATCAACCGCTCGACACGCTCTCGCTCGGGCGGCTCGACGGAGAAGGTCGCCTCCCCAAGGACGCGTTCACCGTCGGAAACGATCCGCCGACGGGCGAGCTGTCCGATGAAGGCAAGACGAAGACGTTCAAGGTCACCGCGCAGGTCACCGGGCCAGCGACCGAGGTCCCTGCCCTCTCGTTCTCGTACTTCGATCCGACGAAGAGCCAGTACGTCACGATCAAGTCCGAGCCGATCGCGCTGTCCGTGAAAGGCACGAGCGTCGTCGGCGCCGGCGATGTGGTCGCGGTCGCGCCGACCAAGGTCAAGCCGACCACCACGACGAGCGGCGTCGACACGACCGCGGTCCGCGACGCGCAGCTCGCGCTGTCGAGCATCGGCAACGTTCACACGCAGCCGCTCGGCGGTACGTTCTTGTGGATCCTCGTCGGGCTCCTCTACGCGTTGCCGCTCGCGATGCTCGCCGTTCGCACGTGGCAGCTGCGCACGCGCGAGACACGCGAAGACGCTGCCGAGCTACGCGCCGCGCGGCGCAAGGTGGAGCAGTTGCTCGACGAGGCAGCGACCAAGCCCGCTCGAGAGATCGCCGGCCCCCTCGGTGCCGCGTTGCGCGACCTCGCGAAGGCATCGGGCCGCCAGGCGACCGACGAGAGCGTCCTCGCCAAGCTCGAGACCGAGAGCTTCGCGCCGAGCGCTGCCTCGAATCCGCTCTCGGCCGATCTTCGCTCCGACGCGGCGGGGCTCTTGCGTCGCTGGGTCAAGCCCGCCGCGATGCTGGTGCTGTTCGCGCTGGGCCTCGCCACGTCGACGGTGGCCGAAGCAGCGCCGCTCGACGACGGTCGCCTCGCGTATCAACAAGCGATGGAGTTGACCACCGACGCGAGCGGTCGCAAGGCCGCGTTCGCGCGCGCGCAAGCGGCTCTCGGCGAAGCGGTGCGCACGCTTCCCGATCGCCCCGAGCTGCTCACGGATTGGGGCAACGCGGCGCTCGGTGCCGGCGACGTGGCGACGGCCACGCTCGCGTATCGTCGCGCGCTCGCGATCGATGGCTCCAATGCACGCGCCCGCGCGAACCTCGCGTGGCTGCGCGCGCGTCAGGGCGATACGTATCGCCCCGCCACGACCGGCGCGACCGACACGCTGCTGTTCTTCCACGAGTGGCCCACGCCGCGAAAGCTCATCGTCGGCGCGGTCGCGTTCGCGATCGCGATCCTCTTGCTCGTTCCGTGGCGAGGCCCGCGCCGCCGCGGCATGGTGGGTCTCGCGGTGCTGCCGTTCGTCGTGTGGATCGCGATGATCGCGTCCGTCCTCCTCGCCGACGATCACGCCGACGACGCGGTCCTGATGGACGACGTCATGCTGCGCGCTGCGGATAGCGCGGGCGCACCGGCCACGCTGCCGTCACCGCTGCCTCGCGGTGTCGAGGTCAGCATTCGCGAGCGCCGCGAGAGCTGGACGCGTGTGGAGCTCGCCAATGGCGCGAGCGGCTGGGTGCCGAGCGGCTCCGTCGAACGCGTGCTGCGTTAGCGCGACGTCGAGACGGTCGGCGCTTGCTGCACGCCAGCGATCGCCATCGTCGCGGTCATCATGACGAGCGCGATCACCGGGAACATCAGCCGGCGAACAGCCCGGCGCTGCTTCTTGTTCATCTTCATGCTCGATAAACAAACGCAGAACGTCGTGCGGGCCAAGTTTTCGCCCGAGGGTCAACGCAGTTCGATAAGCGTGTAGGCTCGTCGCGTGACGCTCACGATCCGCACGATCAGCGACGATGAAATCCCCGCGTTCCGTCACGCCATGATGGGAACGTTCGGCGAAGACGCCGACGACGCGGACCCCGACGGCACGGCGCGCGTGCGCAAACTGATCCCCACGGGCCGCATGTGGGCAGCGTTCGACGGTGCGCAGGTCGTCGGCACCGCCGCCACGCTCGATCACGCGATCAGCGTTCCCGGCGGAGCCGCGCTGCCGATGTCCGGACTCACGATGGTCTCGGTTCGTCCCACGCATCGCCGGCGAGGAATCCTGCGCGAGATGATCCGCTTGCACCTCGAGGAAGCGCGAACGCGGCGCAGCCCCATCAGCGGGCTGTGGGCGTCCGAGGCGTCCATCTATCGCCGCTTCGGCTACGGCCTCGCCTCGACGAGCGACGCGCTCCAGATCGACAGCGCGTCCAACGTCCGGTTTGCGGACAGCTGGGCGGAAGCGACGAGCGACGAGCTCGCGATCGTCGACGAAGCGCAGGCCCGCGAGCGGTTGCCCGCGATCTATGCACGCGCGACCGAGCACCGCCCGGGTGCGTTGCGTCGCGATGATGTGTGGTGGGAGGAGCGACGCTTCCTCGAGACGCCGTTCGCGCGCCGCGGTGCGAGCCGCCGGCGACACGTCATCGCGCGACGAGACGGCGCCGATGTCGGCTATGTCGCGTATCGCCAGCGGCCGAAGTTTGTCGATGGCTTGCCGAGCGGCACCGTCGAGATCGTCGAGCTGCACGCGATCGATGCGCGCGCGGAAGCGTCGCTGTGGAAGTTCGCGTTGTCCGTGGATCTGTTTCCCACCGTGACCTGGTGGTGCGCTCCTGTGGATTGTCCTCTTCCCTGGATGCTCGCCGACTTCCGCCGGGTACGGCGTCATCGCGCGGACAACCTCTGGCTACGCATCGAGGACATTCCCGGTGCGCTCGCGCTGCGCAGCTACGCACACGACGGACGCTTGCGCTTTGCCATCGAGGGCGTGACGTGGGAGCTCGTGGTGACGGATGGCAAAGGCCGGTGCACGCCTACGCGCGAACCTGCCCAGTTGGTGTTCGACCGGCCGACGCTCGGCTCGCTGTACCTGGGCGGTGCGCCAGCGTCCACGCTGGCAAAGGCCGACCTCGTTCGCGGCGACGCGACAGCTCTGACGGTCGCAGACTGCCTGTTCGGGTCGGCGATCGCGCCATGGTGCCCGGAGATCTTCTAGGCACGCGGAATGCTCTAGCGGGGATCGCGGTGCGTAACACCGCGACCGCGCTCGCCGGACTGTCGGACATTTGAACGATCTGTCGGAACCGGCGACGCGGATGGAAAGGCTTCCCCCATGCTCATCGCCGCGCTTCTCATTCTCGGACTTGCCCTCGCCGTGCTCCTGACCACGCGCGATCAGCCGCCGCGGGTGGTCGCCACGCCGGTGCCGGCCCCCATCCCGTTCAGTGATGCGTTGACCAGCGACGACGAGAACGAAGTTCTCGCGGCCATCGACGCCACGACCGCGCGTGGACACAAGCTCCCCGCGCTGCTCCTCTATCACCCGAGCCCCGTGGTCGTGAAGCGCACGCTCGCCACGATGTCCGGGCGCGATGTGACGCCGTACTTGCTCGCACGTAAGCTGCGCGTCACGCGAGTGAACGAGCTGTCGTGACCTGACGCGATCGTCCAGCAACAAGCGTTACAGTGCGGCCATGCGTGCATGGGTGGTCGCAGTCTTGCTCGTGCTTTCGGCGTGTCCGGCGACGTTGCCGCCCGGGGGCACGACGCCCACGACGCCGACGCCGACACCGGCGGAGCCGCCACCCCGCGAGCCCGATGCACCGTCGATCACGCCGGTGCGCGTGGCCACCGCCGCCGATCTTCCCGACGCGCTCCTCCCCGGCACGTTTCGTCTTCATCTGATCGACGTCGGCACCGGTCTCGCCGTCCTCGTCCAGGGCGTGGACTTCTCGCTGCTCTACGACGCGGGGACCAACGACGCGAAAGAGAAGCCGTCACGCGTGATCGCCTACCTCGCTGCGGTCCTCGGCCCGTCGGGCGATAGCGTCTGCCAGAACCCCACGCAAGGGCCGCGCAAGAAGATCGATCACGTCGTCCTCTCGCACCCGCACCTCGATCACGCCTCGGCCCTCGACACCGTCCTCCACTGCTACGACGTCGGTGACTACTGGGACTCCGGGAAACCCGCGACCACCAAGTTCTACCGCGAGCTCCTCGACCGGCTCGCGCGCACGCCGCTCGTCTATCACACCGCTGCCGATACGCCGCAGGTCGCGATTCCCACGTGGAAGCGCTACTCGGAGGGCGACACGATCCAGCTCGGCGAAGGCGCGAGGTTCACGATCCTGCACGCGAACCCGAAGGCGTCCGATGCCAACGCGGCGTCGCTCGTGATCGCGCTTCAGCTCGGGCGCACGAAGGTACTCCTCGTCGGCGACGCGGCGTCCGGTAGCCGCAAGGATCCGACGTATCCGCTCGGTGATGTGGAGGAGCACCTCGTCGATCACCACGCGGAGCGGATCCGCGCCGAGATCCTGCAGGTCGGGCATCACGGATCGATGACGTCGAGCCGCCGTGCCTTCATCGAGGCGGTGAAGCCCGCGTACGCGCTCGTGTCGGCAGGTCCCAAGACCTACGGCAAGGTCGTGCTGCCCGACAAGGTGGTCCTCGAGGAGCTCGCGCGCGTGGGCGCGACGATCCTGCGCACCGACGAACGCGACGGCAACTGTCCCGTCCGCAATCGGATCGGCGGCAACGACGACGGCCCCGGCGGCTGCGATACGTGGGTCATCACGATCGGGCCCTGACCAGCTAGACCTGTACGTTCGCGAGACGCGCGAGCAGATCCGGCAGCGAGATCGGCTTTACGAGGTGCGAGTCGAAGCCCGCCGCGAGCGCACGACGCTTGTCTTCGGGCTGGCCATAGCCCGTCATCGCGATCATGAGCGGACGATGGCCGTCGAGCGATGCGCGGATGCGGCGCGCGATCTCGTACCCATCGACCAGCGGGAGCCCGATGTCGACGAGCATCACGTCGGGCCGCGCCGCGATGGCGGCCTCGATGCCGCTTTGACCGTCGTTGGCCGTCATCACCTCGCGACACGATTCCCGCAGGAGCTCCGCGAGGCTCTCGCGCGCGTCGGGGTTGTCTTCGACGATGAGCACGCGCAGCTCGGTCAGCCTGCTCATGCTCGGAATGCTCTCGGGCGTCGGCTTGCGCACCGCAGCGGGCGTCGCGAGGGGCAGCACGAGCGTGAACGTCGAGCCCCTCCCCTCACCCTCACTCTCGGCGCGGATCGTCCCTCCGTGCAGCTGCACGAGGCGATGTACGACGGTGAGCCCGAGACCGAGACCACCGCGCGAGCGATCGAGGCCCTGCTTGCCCTGCGCGAACACGTCGAACACGCGCTCGAGCGTCTTGCCGTCCATGCCGATGCCCGTGTCCTTGACGACGAGGATCGCGTTGCCCTCTTCGTGCGAGAGCGAGACGTTCACGTGACCGCCCTTCGGCGTGTACTTCACGGCGTTCGTGAGCAAGTTCATCACGATCTGCTCGAGCCGCACCGGATCACCCTCGACGAGCGTCGGCGGTCCCGAGATGTCGATGGTCACGGCGTGCCGCGCGCCGAGCAGCACCGCACCGATCGACTCGCGACCCCGCTCGATGGTCACGCGCAGATCGACGACGGAACGGTTGAGCGCGATCTTGCCCTGCGTGATCCGCGCGACGTCGAGCAAGTCGTCGACGAGGTGGGTCAGGCTCTTCACCTGTCGATCGAGGATCGGCAGGTACTTCGCGAGCGCGGCCTCGCTGTGGTTCTCGCGAACGAGGTGAAGCGCCGTGGTGATCGCGCCGATCGGGTTGCGCAGCTCGTGACCGAGCATCGCGAGGAACTCGTCGCGCACCGTGATCGCGTGGCGCAGCTCCTGGGCGAGCGCTGCCGATCGACGCTCGGCGGCACGCGTACGGAGCAGCGAACGGATGGTGGCGAGGAGCTCGGTCTGCTCGAACGGCTGCGCGAGGTAACCGTCGGCGCCGGAGTCGAGCCCCGTGACCTTGTTGCTCGTGGTGACGAACGTCGCCGACGACAGCAGCACCGCCACGTTGGCCGTCACGGGATCCGCTTTGATCCGCCGGCAGATCTCGTAGCCGTCGATATCGGGGAGCCGGATATCGAGGAGAACGAGGTCGATGTTGTCCTTCACGCGCTCGAGCGCCTCGTACCCGTCGGCGACCGACACGACGGTATAGCCGGCGTTATGCAGCATCTGTTCGTTCACGTATCGCGGCACGTCGCGATCGTTCACGTTCAGGATGCGCGGCTTGCTCCCGATCATCGCCGTGCTCGCTCCCCGCTCCTCTCGAGCTTGCGCAGCGCATCTCGAATCCGGTTGATCGCGAGCTCGCGCGACAGGTTCTGCTTCGAGATCACGGCTTCGGCCTCTTCGAGAAGGCGCGCCTGGTCCACGGCGTCGAGCACCTGCGACGTCACGATGATCACCGGAATCTCGCGCGTCGCGGGATCCGCCTTCAGCTCGTCGAGCACGTCGAACGCGGTGGCGCCTTGGAGCAAGAAGTCGAGGAGGATCACCTTCGGCTTCTTGGATCGCGCGATCGCGACCCCATGGTGGCCATCGGACGCCTCGAGCACGGAGTACGGCGTGCCTTCGAGGTGCTTGCGGATCAGGTAGCGCGCCGTCGCGTCGTCATCGATGACCAGGACCTCCGTCACCGACGGTGATCCCGCGAGCTCGCGCAGCTTCGAGAGCAAGCGCTCCTGGTCCACGGGCTTGAGCCAGAACTCGTCGGCGCCGAGGGCGCGTGCTTTGTCCGCGCGATTGGTCACCGTCACGACGAGGACCGGCACGTCCCTGGTCTCGGGTGAGCTCTTCACGCGCGCGAGGAATGCCCACGAGGAGTCGCCCTCGAGCATCACGTCCAACACGATCGCCACGGGCCGCGTCTTGGCCATGATGGCTTCGGCTTCCTCGATCGAGCGAGCGGGGAGCACGTGGAAGCCGGCCATGACGAGGTACTTCTCGTAGAGGAACAGCGTCTTGCGATCGTCCTCGACGACGAGGATCGAGCTCGCACCCGGCTTCTGCTCGCGGCTGCGCTCGACCATCTCCGCCATGGCGCGCGCTTCGTCGTGCCGGACCGGAACGTCGAGCGTGAACGTGGATCCCTTACCGCACTCGCTGTCGACGATCAGCGTGCCGCCGAGGATGCCGGCGAGCCTTCGCGCGAGCGGCAGCCCGAGGCCGGTGCCCTTCACGCGGCGCTGGATCGAGCTCTCGATCTGACCGTACTCCTCGAAGATCTTGTGCTGGTCCTCGGGGGCGATGCCGATGCCTTGGTCGCGCACGGAGATTCGCAGGCGCTCACCCACGATCTCGCTGCGCACGCGGACCTCGCCATCGTCGGTGAACTTGATGGCGTTCGAGACGAGGTTGCGAACGATCTGCGCGAGCTTGGTCTGATCGGTCTCGACGCGAACGGAGGGCGGATCTTCGATGACGAGCTCGACAGACGACGTCGGAGAGACGAGCGGCTTCAGCGAGCCACGCATCGAGGACACGAAGTCGCTCAGATCGAACGGCTCGATGCGGAGGCGAACGTGGCCCGACGAGATCGAGCCGAGATCGAGCACGTCGTCGATCAGCGCCAACAGCTCCTCGGCGGACGTGCGAATGAACGCGACTTGCTTCTCCTGCTCGCTCGCGAGCTTGCCGTCGGTGTGACTCGCCAGCAGCTGCGTCAGCCCCAGGATCGAGTGCAGCGGCGTGCGTAGCTCGTGGCTGAGGTTCGCGACGAGCCGCGCCTTGATCTCCGCATCCTGACGCGTGTGCTGCTCGGTGTCCTGCAGCTCGGCGTGTAGCGCGAGGATGCCGCGATGCGACTCCGCGAGCTCGGCCATCATCGCGTTGAACTGCGTCATCGAGCGCACGAACGGCTCGGGGATCAACGCGCCGACGATCAGGATGTGATCGCCGCTCGGCGCCGCACAGAGCGACATCGTCACGGGCTTGCCGTCGACGATGAACGGAACCTCCCAATCGTCGACCGCTGCGGTGCTCGCGCGTTCGAGTAGATCGCCCAGCTTGGCATCGCAGCCCGGAGCGCAGAGCTCGGTCAACGCGCCGCCCGCCTCGAGCCCGAGGAAGCGCTTCGCTCGCGCATCGGCGTACACGACCCGTCCGGCCGGCGTACACGCGACGTGCATCTCGCGACTCGCGCGCGTCATCATGTCGAAGGAGGACACGTCGAACGTCACCGGTATCCCTCCACGAGCTCGATCGCAGCGATCGGCATCCCCGGAAGCGACACGATCGCAGCGAGCGTCGCGGCCATCGCTGCGCTGCGTGATAGCAGCGCGACGTACGCGTCGAAGCCCGAGCGCTGCTTCGTCACCAGCGCATCGGCGAGATACGACAGCAGGTGATCGCCGTGGTCGCCGAGCTGCGTGCGCCACGCCACGCGGTTCTCGTCGATCACCGCAGCGTCGCCCGTGGTGTAGCGAAGACCCTCGGCGCCGCCGAGCAGGATCTGGATCGCCTTCTCGCGGTCGGCCCACGTCTCCTCGGCGATGGCATTGGAGAGCCGCTCGAAGTTCTCCACGAGATGCTGCGAGCACATTCCGTGCGCCACGAGCAGATCGCGAAGCCATCGCGCGTACGTCACGAACAGCGCCGGGTCCTCGCCCTCGATCGCGGTCGTCAAGTACTTGATGTGGAAGTCGTTGTCCGCGTCCGAGCTCTGCCGGCCGCGCTCACCGTATCGCTCCATCCAGAACGGATCGCGATACATCTCGTCCATCACGCGCTTGGTCAGCCGTGGCCCCGCTGCACGAAGCTCCTCGACGATGCTCATGCCACTCCGCCCATTTCTCGCGCGAACGCGATGAGCGATTCCGGAGCGGACGGCGAGGTCTTCACGCCGAGCTCCACGACCACCCCTTCAGACCAGCGCACCGCGTGCCCGCCGACAGCGATGGGGAGCCGCGGTGCGATCGCTCGGATCTGCCGGACCGCCGAGCGCAGCGCTCCGAGGTTGAACGACATCGTGACGGACAGCGCGAGCATGTGCGGGATCTTCTTCGCGACGGACGTCACGAGATCATGTGTGGGCACGTCGGGACCGAAGTACCGGACGGTGAAGCCGCCATGATCGAGATAGTCCGCGACGAGGCGCGCGGGCAGATCGTGCTGCTCGCCTTGCACGCACGCGACATAGACGAGCTTGCCGTTGTCCGGCGCGGCCGGCGCGTAGTCGAACAAGCGTGCGAGCGCGATCTGCGAGATGCCGGTCGCGATGTGCTCTTGCGCGATGCTGATCGTGTTCGACTGCCAGAGCCGGCCGATCTCTTCCTGCGCTGCGCGGATCACGTGCTGCTGGATATCGGCGACAGCGAGCCCGTTGGACACGCCGTTCACGACGAGGTTGACCGCCGCGCGCCGATCACCGGCGAGCTGCGCTTGGACGAACTCGCCCGCGAGCTTGAGAAGAAGATGGGGAGTCATCGAACGGCCTCGCGCGCGTCGAGCCACTCGGTCAGACGCTGAAATGTGTCACGCGCACCGGCACACGCGGCTTCGATGGCGGTGTCGTCGTAAAGGATACGCTCGGCGATCGATGCGAACTGTCGCCAACGCACGCCGGTCTCCTCGCGATAGCCCTCGAGGAATCGCGTCGCACGTCCCATGAGGTGCGCGAATCGAGGCTTCATCCGCGAGAGGATAAACCGACCACCGAGCGTCGAGCCCTCGATCACGTACGCGACACCGATCGCGCGCAACACGTCGCCCAGGCTCGGGAGCGCGGGACACAGCGGCGGCGACGTCTGGACGCCGAGCACCGCGAGATCGTGCGCGAGCCAGCCACGCTTGGCGCGTTGGAGTGCACCGAACCCGGCCGCTTCGAGCCCGCCATGGCGCGCGAAGGCGAGCTCGAGGGGTGCGTGGAAGCCGAACATCTTGGTCAGGTACTGGGCGTAGGTCGCGTCGGTGGCGTCGGCGTCCAGGATGCGAACGTGCCGCTCCGCTTCGAGGTGCAGATCGGCCGTGCGCTCCTTGAGCTGTTTGAGCGCCTGGTTCACCGAACGGTAGCGGACTTCAAATCGCGCGCCGACTCACGCGACCGCCAAGTCCGCGAGTAGAGGCTCACGTACGTGCGCGAGAGCGCATCAGCGCGCACACCCCCTGTGCTCCAGCGCTCAGTGCCCGAGATCGGCAATCAATGCCGGCCAGTCGGTGACGGGTGTGGCGAGGCGCCCTTCCGCGCGCTCGGCCTTTCCACCCCCGCGCCCCCCCATGCGAGCGACGAGCTGCTTCCATAGCGCGGCACAGTCGAGGCTCGATCCCACGGCGCGAAACAGAACGACCGCCGCGCCGGTTTCGTCGGGAGCGCAGACGATCGCGTCGCGACCCGCGTTCGCGAGCTTTGCCGCCACCGACCGCAGCACCTCCACGTCGCCGACAATGGGAGCGACGACGGCGCCGGTCCCGGGCAGCGTCGCGACGATCGCATCGGCGAGCTTTCCGCGCAGCGCCGTGATCTCTGCCGTCGCGGCCGCCGACGACGAGCGGAGCTTCTCGATCGCGAGCGGGACCTCGCTCGGGCCACACGAGAGCTGCGTCGCGAGGCCGCGCAGCACCTGGTCGCGCGCGAACATCTCCGTGCGACCGCGCTTGCCGGCGGTGAACGTCACGCGGGTCATGCCCTTGTAACGCTCGGCGCCGGCGATCCGGATCGCGCCGAGCTGCGACGTGCGGCTGCAGTGCGTCCCTCCGCAGGGAGAGAAGTCGAAGTCACCGATCGCGACGACGCGGATATTGTCGGTGACCTTGGGATCGCGACGAAGCTGGAGCGATGCGAGCTCGCCGGCATCGGGGAACCACGCGCGGATCGGAAGATCGTCGTCGATCAGATCGTTGGCGAGGTCCTCGGCCGCCGCGAGCTCCGCCTCGGGAATGCGATCGCGCGCGACGTCGATCGTCAGCGCCGACTCGCCGAGGCGCGCGGACTGCGTAGCGGCGCGCGCGCGATCGAGGAGCGTCCCCGACAGCAAGTGCTGCGCGGTGTGCTGCGCCATGTGTTGGCGGCGCCGGGCCCACTCGATCTCGCCGTGCACCACGCTTCCGATCGCCGGTGCTTCCCCGGCGATCACGTGCGCGACTCGCCCGTCCTCGAGCTCCTGCGTGTCGACCACCGAGGTGGCGCCGAGCCGGCCGTGATCGCCGAGTTGTCCGCCGGCTTCCGGATAGAAGGCCGTGCGATCGAGGACCACGGCCACCTCTCCACCCACCGTAACGTGCGCGAGCACCTCCGCGTCGAACGTTCGCAGCGTTTGGTCCTCGTGGTACAGGCGCCGAGACATGGCGCTTGCTTATCACGATGCGCCCGAGCGCCACGCCGTGGCATCCGCGCGCGGTGCACCTCCGCGTCCTTCGCACGGTTATGCGGGCATGCAGTTTGAATGACTGACGCGTGCTGTGACAAGCGAGCACGCTCCTGTCGACACTGCTACCAACGGTCGGATCGTGGGGATCGGAGCTTCGGCGGGCGGGCTCGAATCTCTCGAGCGCCTGTTCTCCAACCTCCCGCCGAACACGGGGCTCGCGTTCATCGTCGTCCAGCACCTGTCGCCGGACTTCCGCAGCCTCATGGACGAGCTGATCGCGCGTCACTCGGAGATGCCGGTCGTGGTGGCAGAGGACGGAATGGCCGTGCAAGCGGACCACATCTACCTGATGCCGCCGCGCAAGGAGATGATCATCCGCGAGCGACAGCTCGTCTTGACCGACAAGGAGCTGCACGCGTTCACGCTACCGATCGACACGTTCTTTCGATCGCTCGCGCAGGATGTCGGCGATCAAGCGGTCGCGGTGGTCCTGAGCGGTAGCGGCAGCGATGGATCGCGCGGCGTCCTCGACGTGAAGCGCGCGGGCGGGCTCGTCCTCGCCGAGAGTGCGATCACCGCCAAGTTCGACGGCATGCCGGTCTCGGCGCTCGCGACGGGCGTCGTGGATCACGTGCACTCGCCCGAGGATCTCGCGCGCGTTCTGTGCGGCCTTCCCCCCACCACGGTCACGAGCGAGGACGAGACGCTGAGCGACGATCCGGCGATGGACGCGGTGCTGCGCATGCTCCGCGATCAGTTCGGGATCGACTTCTCGCTGTACAAGACCACCACCGTCGGACGCCGCATCCAGCGCCGCGTCGATCTCATGCGCATCTCGCGACTCACGGACTACGTGAAGCGATTGCAGGAGGAGCCCGAGGAGCTCGACGTCCTCTATCAGGACCTGCTCATCGGCGTGACGCAGTTCTTCCGCGACCCCGCTGCGTTCGAGACGATCGAGCGCGAGATCCTGCCGAAGCTCGTCGCGTCGGTGCCGCCGGCCGAAGAGATCCGCGTCTGGGTCGCCGGCTGCGCGACCGGCGAGGAGGCGTACTCGATCGCGATGCTGTTCTGGGAGTACCTCGCCTCGCAGAACCGGCCGATCCGCATGAAGATCCTCGCCACCGACGTGCACCAGCAGTCGCTCGAGATCGCGGGCGCTGGCATCTACGGCGAAGATCAGCTCGCGCACGTGAGCCCCGAGCGGCTCCAGCGCTTCTTCACGCGGCGAGCGAGCGGCTATCAGATCTCGCAGGAGCTGCGCTCGCTGATCGTGTTCGCCCGGCACAACGTCACCAAGGACGCGCCGTTCACGAAGATGCACTTCATCTCGTGCCGCAACATGCTCATCTACCTGCAGCCGCACGCGCAGCGCACGGTGATGTCGTTGTTCCACTTCGGCCTCTCCTCCGGGGGCGTGCTGTTCCTCGGTGCGAGCGAATCGCCCGGCCCGCTGGCCGACGAGTTCGTCGCGATCGACGAGCACTGGAAGATCTATCGCAAGCGTCGTGACGTGCAGCTGCTCAGTCAGGTGCGGTTGCCGATCCAGCGGCAGTTGCCGCGGCGTCCGGGCAACGTCGAGATCCCGCGAGCCACGGCGCCCGATCCGCTGATGCTGCACACGTACGATCAGCTGCTCGATCGGTTCATGCCGCCGGGCTTCTTGCTCGACGAGGATCGCAACCTGATCGACAGCTTCGCTGGCGCGGAGAAGCTGCTCGAGGTGCGCCGCCGGCGCCCGTCACAGAACATCCTCGATCTGGTCCACGACGATCTCCGTTCGGTCCTCGCCGGCGCGATCCAGCGCTGCACCAAGGACCGCTCTCGCATCGCGTACTCGGGCGTACGTGTCCCTCTGGACGCTGGAGAGCTTCGCTGCACGCTCAGCGCAGAGCCGCTGCTCCATCCGCGTACCGGCACGCGCCATATCCTGGTGACGTTCCTCGACATCGCCGGCGGCGAGCTCGCCCGCCGCACGAACGCCGATCCCACGCCCGCGCCGGCAGCGAGCGCGTCGGAGTCATCGCGCGAGCGAATGGACACGCTGGAGTCGGAGCTCGCGTACACGCGCGAGACGCTGCAGGCGACGATCGAGGAGCTGGAGACCTCGAACGAGGAGATGCAGGCGACGAACGAAGAGCTCGTCGCGTCCAATGAAGAGTTGCAGAGCACCAACGAAGAGCTGCACTCGGTGAACGAGGAGCTCTACACGGTCAACGCCGAATACCAGCAGAAGATCACGGAGCTCAAGGAGCTCAACACGGACATGGCACACCTCCTCGAGGGCACCGATGTCGGCACCGTGTTCCTCGATCGCGAGCTACGCATTCGCCGCTTCACGTCGCGCATCGCGTCCGTGTTCCGGTTCCAGGCGACCGACATCGGCCGCACGATCAGCGACTTCTCGCACAACATCGAGCGTCCCGAGCTGATGGACGAGATCGAGCGAGTGCGACGCGACGGCACCACCGTCGAGGACGAAGTGCGCGATCGAAACGGCACGCCGTTCTTTTTGCGCATCCTGCCGTATCGCGTTCGCGAGAACGGCTTCGCCCGCGCGGCGAGCAGCATCGATGGCGTCGTGATCACGCTGACCGACATGAGCGCGCTCGACAAAGCGAGGACGCGCATCGTCCAGCTCTCGGCCATCGTCGAGTCGAGCGAGGACGCGATCGTCGGCAAGCAACTCGACGGGACCATCACGAGCTGGAACCGCGGCGCCGAGCAGATGTACGGCTACACCGCGGACGAGATCATCGGCAAGAACGTGCGCGTGCTGATGGCGGCGGGCTCCGAGAACGAGCTCGATAGCATCGTCGACAAGCTCCGCCGCGGCGAGCGCATCGAGCACAAGCAGTCGTTCCGCGTCACCAAAGCCGGCAAGCACCTCGACGTGTCGGTGACGATCTCTCCGATCTATGACGCGACCGGAACGCTCGCCGGCCTCAGCGCGATCAGCCGGGACATCTCGAAGATGGTCGCCGCGCAGCGCGAGCTCGAGGAGCGCCAGAAGCGGATCACGGCGCTGCTCGCGCAGACCGAAGAGATCGCGCGCCGCCGCGAGCAGTTCCTCGCGATGCTCTCCCACGAGCTACGCAACCCGCTCGCCGCCGTGATCAACGCGAGCTCGCTGCTGTCGGAAGGCGAAGGCGAGCACGTCGACCGCTGCCAAGCCGTGATCGAGCGACAGGCGAAGCACATGAAGCGCTTGCTCGACGATCTGCTCGATGTCTCGCGCATCACGCGCGGCAAGTTCGAGCTGCGCACCGAGGACATCGATCTGCGCCGCCCGCTCGACGCAGCGATCGAATCCGTGACGCCGCTGTTCGACCAACGCGCGGTCACGCTCGTCACCGAGATCATGCCGGTACGACTGCCCGTCCATGGCGATGCGAATCGCTTGATGCAGGTCGTCGTGAACCTGTTGTCCAACGCGGCGAACTACTCGCCCCGCAACAGCAAGGTGCGGTTGATCGTGACCGTCGAGAACCACGCGGCGGTGCTGCGCGTGATCGACCACGGGGTGGGCATCGAGCTCGAGCTCCAGGAGCGGATCTTCGATCTGTTCGTGCAGTCCGAGCAGCGACTCGACCGCTCGCGCGGCGGCCTCGGCGTGGGACTCTCGCTCGCGAGGAACATCGTCGAGCTGCACGGAGGCTCGATCGAAGTGAACAGCGATGGACCCGGCAAAGGAGCCGATTTCAAGGTAACAATCCCTCTCACTCCCACCGCCAGCGTCCAGCCCTCGATCTCACCCGTGAAGCCCCGCCCCGAACGCCGCCGCGTCGTTGTCGTCGACGATCAAGAAGATTCGCGCGAGATGCTCAAGATGCTCCTCGAGTCTCGCGATCACCATGTCGCGGACGCGGCGGACGGGCCGAGCGCGCTCGAGCTGATCGCGCGCGAGCGGCCGGACGTAGCGTTCATCGATATCGGTCTGCCGGTGATGACGGGCTACGAGATCGCGCAGCGCATCCGCGAGCAGAAGGAGCTCGACAGCGTGCACCTGGTCGCGCTCACGGGCTACGGCGCGCCGAGCGATATCTCGGCGGCGCGCGCTGCAGGCTTCGACGACCACGTGATCAAGCCCGCGGATCTATCGCGGCTCGAGGCGATCCTCGCGAACAAGACGCCCGCGAAGCAGAACGAGAACTGAACGAGAGCTGAACGAGAGCTCGTTACGACGGTCCGCGGAAGTTGACGTTCACTTCCTTGTCTTCTTGCGCCTTGGGGAACTGCACGCTCGAGAGAACGTTCTTGATACACGCGCCGAGCGGCGAGCCATTGAGCGGCGCGGGATCGAGCGTCACGCCCTTCACGCGACCATCCGTCGCGACGAGGATCTTCACCTTCACGCCCGACGGCGGCGCGCCGTGTTGGTTCGCGCACTTGTTCACGGCCGGGCGCTGAACGCGCAGCGCCTCGGTGTACGGATCCTTCTTCTTCGGGGGGACGGTTCTGGTCGGCGTCTTCGGATCCGGTTGCTCGGTTGGCTCCGGCTCGTCGGAGATCACGTTCGCGCTGCCCGTTTCGGTGCTCGCGATGGGGACGTCCGTCCGCGGCTCGGTGGTGATGTTCACGGTCGGCGGCTGTTGTTGCTGCTGCTGCATCTGCTTCCAGACGAGGAACAACGCGCCACCGGCGATCCCGACCATCGCGAGCGCGAACAGCGGCCACACCAAGCTGCGCGACGGCTTCGCGACCACGGCTTGGGGCATCGCCATGCCACCGTTGATCAGCTTGATGCTGACGCCGCTCGTGCTCTGTTCGTTCGCGAACGGCGGCGGCGTGACCTGCCCCGTCTGACTCGCGAAGTCCTTCGTGTCCTGCGGCGGGCGCACGGCGCGAATCTCGAGGGGCGTCTCCGAGATCGTCGAGTCGACGGCGGGGAACTCGTCGTCATCGTCGTCGATGTCCGTCGGCGGTCCCGGATCGTGCGCGATCAGCGGCATCGTCGCGCGCTGTCCCGCGTTCGTCTTGTTCACCGCGGACGCGACCTGCACGTGCCGCTTGTTGATGTCCTGCGCGAACTCGCGGCGCACGTAGTCGCTGATCTCGCCTTGCGTCCACACGCGGCCGAGCGGGCTCAGCGCGTCGAGCACCGCGCTTCCGAACATGCGCGCGGACTCGAAGCGACCGTTGGGATCGCGATCGAGCGCTTGCGCCAACACCGTCGCCAACGCGTCCGGCAGATCAGGGCGATAGCGACGGATGTCCGGGATCGGCTGCTCCATCACCGCGCGGAACGTCAGGTAGTCCGTCTTGCGCTGAAACAGCCGGCGCAGCGCCAGCATCTCGTACAGCACCACGCCGAGCGCGAACACGTCCGCGCGGCGATCCAGGGTGGTGCCGCGGAGCTGCTCCGGCGCCATGTACGCGTACTTGCCCTTCACCGTGCCGGTCTGCGTGTTCGCCGACGCGTCCTTCACCTTCGCGATGCCGAAGTCGAGCACCTTCGCGACGCCGGCCTCGGTGAGGAAGATGTTGGACGGCGTGACGTCGCGGTGCACGATGCCGAGGAGCTCACCGCCGCGATCCTTCAGCTCGTGCGCGTAGTGGAGCGCGTCCGTCGTCTGCTGGACGACACCGCCGACAAAGCCGAAGTCGAGCTGGCCGGCCTCCTTGGACAGCTTGCGGAGGAGCGGCAACAGCGTGACGCCCTCGAGGTACTCCATGACGATGTAGAGCTGGCCGTCGGTCTCGCCGAGCTCGTACACCTGACAGATGTTCGCGTGCGACAGCTTCGACGCGAGGCGCGCCTCGGCGATGAGCATCTGGCGAAACCGCGTGTCATCCGCGAGGTGCGGCAGGATCCGTTTGACGACGAACAGCTTCTCGAACCCGGCAGCACCCTCGAGCCGCGCGAGAAAGATCTCGCCCATGCCACCCGTGGCGAGTCGCGCCAGCAGCTCGTAGCGACCAAGCCGTGTCGGCGCTTGGACCCCCGGGATGCCCATCAGCGATAAATGGTAGCAGACTATGCTCACCCCATGCGGATCGAGCTGCACTGCCACTCGACGTGCTCCGACGGAACCGAGGCCCCCGAGCAGGTCGCTGCCCGCGCCGCCGAACGTGCCGTGGAGGTGTTTGCCCTCACAGACCACGACACGTGCGCAGGTTCCGCCGTCGAGGTAGCCGGCGCGCGCGTGCTGCGTGCCGTCGAGATCTCGTGCGACCACAAAGGCCGAACCATTCATGTTCTGGCGTTCGACCGCGGGGGCTCCGGGTGGGCCGCGCTCGAGGAGCGGATCACGGCGGTACGACTCGCACGCATCCACCGCCTGCGCGTGATGGCCGCACGCCTCGAACAGCGCGGTGTGCGCATCGACGTCGAGCCCCTGCTCGCCCAGGGTGCCGAGCGCTCCATCGGGCGTCCCGACCTCGCGCGGCTGATGGTCGCCGCCGGCCACGCGACCTCGATGAAGGATGCGTTCTCGCGCCACCTCTTCGACGGCGGTCCGGTCGACGTGCCGAACAAGGCGCTGTCGATGGCGGACGCGATCGCCGCGGGTCGCGACGCGAACGCAGCGATGTCGCTCGCGCACCCGCACCTGTACGACTCGATGTCGTTCGAGATGGTCCGCGAGTACGAGCTCGGCGGCATCGAGGCGTTCTATGGCCGCTACGACGCGCGCGAACGCAGGCGATGGACCGAGCTCGCCGACGATCGCGGCCTCGTGTGCACCGGCGGCTCCGACTTTCACAGCCCCGAGGACTCGGACGTCTTGATGGGCGTGGATCTACCGGCGGACCGAACCGACGCGCTTCTTCGCTGGCTTGGCTGACGCCCTCGCGGGCGCTCTCGCCGGCACCTTCTTCGCGGGCGCTGTCTTCGCCGGCTTCTTCTTTGCGAACACCGGTGATGGCGTCGCGCTCATCTCGACGACGCGCGCGTACTCCGCAGGCGTCACCGGCTGCACGCTGAGCCGACCGACCTTGAGCACGACCATCTCCGCGAGGTCCGGATCGTTGCGCAGTCGCTCGAGCGTCACGAAGTGCGGGAACACGGAGACGAACTCCACGTCGACGCAGTCCCAGATCGGCTTCTCGCGTGTCGCCTTCTCGTCGAAGTACTGCGATGCCGGATCGAACTGCGTCTCGTCGATGACGCCGGTGCGCACGACCTTCGCGAGCCCCGCCACGCCGGGCGGCTGCGCGTTCGAGTGATAGAACAGCACCGCGTCACCGACGGACATCTCGCGCATCTGTGCGCGCGCGAAGAAGCTGCGCACCCCGCTCCACGGCTCGACACGCACACGCTCGAGATCGGAGATCGAGAACGTATCGGGCTCGGACTTCATCAGCCAGTGACGCATCAGATCGGTACTCCCACGGCGAGCGTCTCGATCGGAACCTCGCGCGAGGCCGCGTGCACCTCGTCGGCGAAGCCCGTCAGATTCACGTTGAACGAGAACTTCGTCGGTCCGTCACCCGACGCGAGCGGCACGAAGAAGTCGTCGTAGTGCGTCGGCACGATCAGCTTGGGCTCCAGCGCACGCATGATGCGCGGCAGATACTTCGGCGTGAACCGCCGCCCCGAAGCGCCGCACAAGAACACGTCGACGCCCTTGTCGCGGATCTCGTCCTCGAGCAGATCCGCCGAGCCTTGATGATAGAAGCGCAAGCCCGCGACCTCGACGAGCAGGCCAAACACCTGCCCGCAGCGATACGCCTGCGGCGTCATCTCGTCGAGGTGCTCGCAGGTGAGCTCGCCCGAGTACGGGATCCCCAAGCCGAGCTGCAGCTTGCTGTGAACGCTCGGGACGAACTTGAAGCGAAACGGCCCCACCTCGTACATCGAGTGCGGCACCACGACCACCGCGCGCTCCGCGAGGCCGTGCAGCCCCATCAAGCTCTGCAGCGACTGCGATCCGTACACTCGGCACCCGAACAGCTTCGCGATCGCCGGCACGTCGAGCGCGTGATCGAAGTGCGTGTGGCCGACGAGCACCGCGTTCGCGCGATCGACCCACGTTGCCACCGCGTCCACCGACGGCGGTACCACCCTGCGTCGCACGAGGTCACCGAGCGGCAAGCGCGTGAGGTACGGATCGATCCACACGACCGTGCCCTCGTACTCGAACCGAAAGCCCGCGGTGCCAAACCACGTGACCGACAGACCGGGCGCGAACGCACGTCCCTGCTCGCGCGCGAGCTGCCGAGCGGTTAGCTGATCGCTCTCGTGTTGGCGGCGCGCCGTCGCTAAATAGGCGAGCCCCGCGCCGACGTGACCGAGCGACTTGAACACGCGCGAACTTTAACGCGCTCCCGGCTCCCCCTGGCAGCGCCTCGGGGCTACAACCGTCGCAACAAGGAGCAAATGCGATGGCTTTTGAACTTCCCCCGCTGCCCTGGGCTAAGGATGCGCTCGCACCGACGATCTCGGCCGAGACGATCGATTACCACTACGGCAAGCACCACAAGACGTACGTCGACAACCTGAACAAGTTCGCTCCGGGTACGAAGTACGAGACCATGTCGCTCGAGGAGGTCATCAAGGCCTCCTACAACCAGCCGTCGGAGAAGAAGTTCTTCAACAACGCGGCGCAGGTCTGGACCCACACGTTCTTCTGGAACTGCATGGCGCCCAACGCTGGCGGCGATCCCAAAGGCGCGATCGCCGACGCGATCAACGCGTCGTTCGGAAGCTTCGCGGACTTCAAGAAGCAGTTCTCCGAGGCGTCCGTCGGTCAGTTCGGCTCCGGCTGGGGCTGGCTCGTCAAGGGCGGCGACGGCAAGCTCGCGATCGAGACGAGCTCCAACGCCGAGACGCCGTTCGCCGCGGGCAAGACCTGCATCCTGACGGTCGACGTCTGGGAGCACGCCTACTACATCGACTACCGCAACGCGCGCGCGAAGTTCGTCGAGGAGTGGTGGAAGCTCGTGAACTGGGACTTCGCGAACAAGAACCTCGGCTCGTAGCCGGAGTACCTTGGTCGTCATGCAGGACGACCACACCGAAGTGGCCACGGTCGACGGGAAGCCGCCGGCTGAAAGTCTTGAGACGAAGGCCACGCGCGAGTCGATGACCAAGGTCCAGGCCGAGCGCTACAAGGTGCTGAGCCGGCTCGGCAAGGGGGGGATGGGTGAGGTCATGGCGGTGCGCGACGAGATCGTTGGCCGCGAGGTCGCGCTCAAGCGCATTCGCCGCACCGATCCGAGCGATCGGTTGATCGCGCGCTTCTTGCGCGAAGCGACGGTGCAAGGCCGCCTCGAGCACCCGGCGATCGTGCCGCTCTACGACATCGGTCGCGACGCGGCGGGCCTGCCGTTCTTCACGATGAAGAAGCTCGCGGGCACGACGCTCGCCAAGGTGTTCGCCGGCGATCGGCGCGAGTTCCCGCTCCAGCGCTTGCTGCGCGCGTTCGTCGACGTGTGTCTGGCGATCGAGTACGCGCACGTACGCGGCGTGATCCATCGCGATCTCAAGCCCGACAACATCGTGCTCGGCGAGTTCGGCGAGGTCAGCGTGCTCGATTGGGGCGTCGCGAAGGTGATCGGCGAGCCCGACGGCGAGTTCGGTGACGTGCACTCCGGCTCGCACGATGGCGAGAGTCCGACGGCGACCGTGCCCGGCACTGTGGTCGGGACGCCGGGGTACATGGCGCCCGAGCAAGTGCGCGGCGCCGCGGATATCGATGGTCGCGCGGACGTGTACGCGCTCGGCTGCTTGCTGTTCGAGGTGCTGGCCGGCTCGATGCTGCACCCGACGGGCAAGGCGGGCATGGCGAGCGCGACCGCGGGCATCGACGCGCGGCCGAGCGTGCGCGCGCCCGAGCGGCGGATTCCGCCCGAGCTCGACGAGCTGTGCGTGCACGCCACCGCGATCGATCCCGACGAGCGCATCGCGAGAGCGCGCGAGCTCGGCGATCGCGTTCAGCGGTATCTCGACGGTGATCGCGATGTGGCCGCGCGGCAGAAGCTCGCCGCCGAGCACCTCGCGCGCGCGAACGCTGCGTTTGCGGCGGGCGACGAGCAACGCAGCGTCGCGATGCGTGAAGCGGCGAGTGCACTCGCGCTCGATCCGAAGCTCGCGCCAGCGGCCGAGCTGCTCGGTCGCTTGATGCTCGAGCCGCCGCGCACCACACCGCCCGAAGTGGAGCGCGAGATCACCGAGGCGGACATCGCGACGATGCGCGAGAGCGCGCGTGCGGGGATTCGCTACTACGTCATGTTCCTCGCGTTCATGCCGTTCTTGTTCTTCGTCGCACCGCCGAGCTCGCCGTGGGTGCTGGCGCTCTCGGGCATGACGACGATCAACGTCCTCATCTCGTGGTGGGGCTCGAGAACGCAGCCGCTCGGCAAGGAGTGGATCATCGCGATCTCGAACACGATCACGCTCGCGATCGTCGCGCACATGTACACGCCGTACCTGATCGCACCGGGCCTCGCGGCGATGTCGATCATGGCGATCGTGTTCACGCCGACGCGCCACCCGCTGGCCACGGCGTCGGCCATGTTCGTGATGAGCGTGCTCGCGGTGCTCGGGCCGTGGGTGCTCGAGCTCGCCGGTGTGTTGCCGACGACGATGAGCGTCAGCCCCGACGGCCTCTTGCTGTCGGCCGTGGCGCTGTCGGGCGAGCACGAGACGCTGTCGCTCGCACTCGGCGCGATGTTCGTGGTGGCGCTGATGCTCGCTGCCGTCGGCATCTCGAGCAACATGCGCACGAGGGAGCGCGCCGCGAAACGCGCGCTGCACCTGCAAGCGTGGCAGCTGCGCCAGCTCGTACCGCGCTAGGATCGCCTGGCGAGCCCGCGTGATTCCTAGTTGCGCAGCATCGCGCGCGCGGCCGCGAGCGATCGCGGAACGCGCGTGAGCATCGCGATCACGACGGTCGCGAGCATCGCTTGCTGATTGCGCGGAACGACTGGCTCGATCGCCTTGGGCACCGGAACCGGAAGCGTCGACGGCAACGCCGCGCGCACTGCCTTGACGAGTCCGCGCGCGGCGAGCTCGGCGCGCGCTTTGGCGAGCTGGATCGGATTCGCGCGGCCGATCGCGCGCGCGAGCTGCTCGGCGGCGTCGACGATCGCCTCGACCGGACCGACATCGAGGCCGGGCCGGATCCCGCAGGACGGGCATGACGGCGTCGTCGCCACGTTGTACGCACATCGGCACGTCGGGCAGTGCAGGTAGCTCATCGCTCTTCACCCTCGGACGAGCCGCGTTCGCGGGCAACTTTTGTGGTGCGGGCGATCGGCGTCGATCGCCGTCTATCGGCGGTGACGAAGTGCCGTCTCGAGGAGGCGGCGATCGCGGGGGCGCCTCAAGGCTTTGGCGGGGTTAGCCCTGGCAGCGCCTTTGCTCTAGCCACGCCCCGTGCGTCTCGCCACCGCCTCGCTCGCCGGCCTGCTCGCCTGCACCCCCGCGCGGGAATCGATCGCACCACGCACGCCGATCTCGGCGACCGACGCCGGGACGTGCGCCCCACACCGCATAGGCAGGGTCGACATCGCGGGCGCAGACCGCGCCGACGCGCAGAGGGCCCTCGCTCCGCTCGCGGTGCTCGAGGGCACGCTCGACAACCCGACGCGTGCCGCGCGCGTCGCCCGACTCGCGACCGAAGCGCTGCGCACCATCGGCTATCCGCGCGCGCAGATCGAGCTCGATCGCAGCGCGGGGTGCGGCGTCGAGCTCCACGCCCGCGTGACGCTCGGCCCGAAGTTCCGGATCGCGAAGATCCAGTTTGTCACCGGCGACTCGTTCCCCGCGAAGCGCCGCCTCGCGTTGCTCGAGAGCGCGCTCGGCACCGTGAACACCGTCGGCGGCGTGTATGTCGCGGACAGGCTCGACGCGGCGCTCGCCGATCTGCAGAAGCGCTATCGCGACGCAGGCTGGGCGCGCGCGGAGATCGCGACGTTCGCCGCGGACTACGACGACGCGCGCGGCGAGGTCTCGCTGACGATTCCGATCAGGAGCGGCCCGCGCTTCACGATCGGCCGGGTCCGCGCGATCAACGCACGCGGGCTCGCGAGCGAGCTGTTCGACGCGCTCGGCATCGAAGCAGGCCAGCCGTACGACAAGGCGACGCTCTCCGCGGGTCTCTCGCGCGCTCGCAAGCGCATCGATCATCACATTCGCATGCGCGCCGTGATCTCCGACGAGACCGGCACGATCGACATCGAAGCCATCGTGGAGCCCCGATGACCCTGGTGGCCCCGATGATCGCGATGCCCGCGCGCCTCCTCCTCGCAACGATCGTCCTCGCGTCCTGCGCGAAGCCGACGTACCTCGGCGCGGAGCTTCCGGCGCCGTGCCGCACGAAGGACATCGAGGGCTGTCTCGGCTGGATGGTCGAGCGCGACCTCGTCGCCGCGGAGCTCGGCATCTACGACGATCACGAGCTGCGCGCGTACGTGCAACGTGTCGTCGATAGACTCGTCCCGGGCTCGCTCTTGAACGCCACACCACGCGTGTTGATCGCGGATCGCGATGGCACCTACGCGACCATCGGTGGTCGCATCGTCGTCGCGCGTGCCACGCTCGAGCGCCTCGGCTCCGAGGCAGAGCTCGCAGGCGTGCTCGCGCACGAGCTCGCGCACATCGAGCTCGGGCACGTGGGCGGCTGCACGCCGGCCCAGGAGCGCGACGTGCGGG
>JAEYYV010000297.1 GCA_023428295.1 Pseudomonadota bacterium | reverse complement strand
TGGCCTGCTTGTCGTCGGTGCCGCGCATGCATCCGACCCTATCCGGACCGGATCACCGAGTCGATCCCAGACTCGGGTTTCTCAGCAGCCTGCTAGGGCGCTACGCAGGCGAAGACTAGGACTTCTTCGCGATGTGCAGGAGCCGGTGCGTCGCGCCGATGCACTTGTCCATCACCACGGTCAGCCCGGCGGCCTTTGCCTTCGCGGCGGCGTCCTCGTTGGACACGCCGAGCTGCAGCCACAGCACCTTCGCGCCCGCGGCGATCGCCTCGTCCGCGATGCCGGGCGTGTCCTCGCTCTTGCGGAACACGTCGACGATCTCGACCTTCTCCGGAATGTCCGCGAGCGACGCGTACGCCTTCTGCCCGAGGATCTCGGTCTCCTTCGGGTTCACGGGGATCACGCGATAGCCAGCGTCGAGGAGCATCTTCATGATGCCGTGCGACGCACGCTCGGCGTTGTTCGACGCGCCGAGCATCGCGATGGTCTTGGTCTCGACGAGGATCGTGCGGAGCTCGTCATCGCTGGGGTTCGTATGCATACGTTCCTTATCCCACGCGCGCGCTGCGCGTGATCTCGCCCATTCGGCCAGATTGGAAGTCACGGACTGCCTGCGCCAGCTCGAGCTCGGTGTTCATCACGAACGGCCCATAGCGCGCGACGGGCTCGTTCAGCGGCACGCCAGCGAGCAACAGAAGACGCGCGTTCGTGCTCGCGGACATGCGCACGGCATCGCCGGGTCCGAGGATCGCGAGCTGTCCCTCGCGCACGATGCGCGTGCCGATATCTGCGATGCCATCGAACACGTACGCGAGCACTTGATGATCGGCCGCGATCGGTACGGTCACGTCCGCCCCCGGCGAGAGGATCCAGTCCTGATACACGATGGGGGTCAGTGTCTCGATCACGGCCTTCGCACCGAGCGCTTCACCCGCGATGACGTTCACGCGCGCCTTGCCGTCCGACGACACGCCCTGCGGGATCCGCGAGGCGGGCACCTCTTGGTACCGCGGCCGCGTCATCTTGAGCTTGCTCGGCAGATTCACCCAGATCTGGAACCCATGGACGCGACCGCCGCTCTTCATCAGCGCGCGCGAGGGCATCTCGGAGTGCACGATGCCCGCACCCGCGGTCATCCATTGCACGTCGCCCGCACGGAGCGCGCCTTTGTGACCGGCCGAGTCCTCGTGCTCCATCTCGCCCTCGAGGATGTAGCTCACGGTCTCGAACCCGCGATGCGGATGGTCGGGTGCGCCGACGGCCTGCCCGGGTGGGTAGTCGATCGGGCCCATCTCGTCGATGAGCAGGAACGGATCGATCTGCTCGAGGCCCATCGTGGGGACGGGGCGGCGTACGACAAAGCCCGCGCCCTCCTCCTGGCGGTGAGCCGTGATGACTCTCGTGGCATCTCGAATGATCATGCGCGGAACAGTAGTCACGGCCCCGCGAACCGCCATCGTGAGGGATTCGGAACAGTCTTATGCCAGCGCTTGCTCGAGCTCGGCCATTGCGTCCGCGCTGTAAACGGCCAGGCGTTGGAGGTGCGGGACCGTGTCACGGCAGCCCGTGAAGCCAAAGCACACGCGCCCCGCGTAGCTGTTGCACGTGATGTTCAGCGCTTGCCCGTGCACCGGAATCGACATCGGATAGCTCGCCTCGAGCTTCGCGCCGCGGAAGTACCGGTGCTCCTCGGGGCCGGGCACGTTGGAGATGACGACGTTGAACGTGGGCTTCATCGCGCCCGAGGCCGATGGGATCATGTTGATCATCGCGGGTGCACACAGCAGCGCGCTGTACTGGAGGATGGCGGCCTTGGTCATGCCCTGCAGCTGACGCTTCGCGTTGGTGGTCGACGCGATGATCGCGCGCAGACGCTCGCCTGGATCGTGGATATCAGTAGCGAGCGACGCGAGGATCGCACCGACGGAGTTGCCGCCGCCCTCGTCGTCCTTCGCACGCACGCTCACGGGCAGCATCGCCACGAGCGGCTGCGCGGGAAGCGCGTCGAGCTCGACGAGATAGCGACGGATGCTGCCGGCGCACAGCGCGAGGATCACGTCGTTGATCGTGCCGTTGCCTTTGCGCGCCAGCTCTTTGATCCGCGAGAACGCGAAGCTCTGCGTGGCGAAGCGTCGCGCGCGGCCGATCTTCGCGTTCAGGATGCACTTGGGCGCGTGGCGCGGCGAGATCAGCTCGTTGTCCTTCGCGCGCGAGCTGCGCACGACGTTCATCACCGCACGCGCGACGATCTTGCTCGCGCCGTACTGCGAGCGGAACGCGTCGAGAAACTCCTGGAACTGGATCCCGACGACCTCGTCCTTCGCTTCGCGAGGTGCGCGCGGGGGCTTCTCCTGCGAGAAGAAGAGCGGGCGCGAGCGATCCTCCGGATCTTTGGACAGCGAGCTCGACAGCACGCGCATCGCCGAGAAGCCATCGATGAGCGCGTGGTGAACCTTCACGTACAGCGCGAAGCGTCCTCCCTCGAGCCCTTCGATCAGGTGCACCTCCCACGGCGGTCGATGGAAGTCGACGGGATAGCCGTGCAGGCGCGAGACGAGGATGCCGAGCTCGCGCTCGTCGCCCGGCGTGGGCAGCGCGGAGCGGCGAACGTGGTACTCGCGATCGATGTCGTCGACCTCGACCCACGAGTGCAGCGGGTTGCGCAGCGTGTCTGGCGTCTTCAGCTTGCGGTTCCACGGTGCGCAGATGGGCGCCTCGCGGATCTCGTCCATGAGATCGCGCAGGTGATCCGGCGGGGTGCCGGCAGCCGGCGTGAATGGCATCATGCCGGCGACGTGGAACATCGTTTCCCGAGATTCGCCATAGAGGAACATCGCGTCGCTAGGCGACAGGCGCTTCGTACCCACGGCACGAGCGTACCGTGAGATAACGCTCGAAAGTCGAGGTCGCTTGAAGTTCGTCGTCAGTCCGCTGAACTACCTCATCAAGCAGCCGCTGGTTCGCGAGAACCTCGCGCGGCTCGCGCGGTTGTTTCTCGCGCTGTTCATCATGATCGCGGTGTCGTCGATCTTGTTCCACTTCATCATGCTGTACGAGGGCCGGGACTACTCGTACGTCTCGGGCGTCTACTGGACGCTGACCGTGATGTCGACGCTGGGCTTCGGCGACATCACGTTCCACTCGGACCTCGGGCGCTTCTTCAGCATCATCGTTCTGGTCTGCGGAATCGTGATGCTGCTGATCGTGCTGCCGTTCGCGTTCATTCGCTTCTTCTATGCGCCGTGGGTCGAAGCGCACGTTCGCCTACGCGCGCCGCGCGCGGTCCCCGAGGGGACCAAGGGCCACGTCGTGATCTGCAAGAACGACGCGATCGCGGTGGATCTCGGGGAGCGCCTGACGCTCGCCAAGATCCCGCACTTCATCCTCGAGACGGATCCTGTCGTCGCGGGACACATGCACGGTGACGGGTTGCCCGTGATCGCCGGCGATCCGCAGAACAAAGCGACGTGGGAGGCGATGGGTGTGAAGGACGTGCGCGCCGTCGTCGCGAACACCACGGATCCCGAGAACACCAACATCCTCCTCACCGTGCGGCACGTGGCGCCCGAGGTCAGCGTCATCACCACCGCCGAGAGCGACGACTCCGTCGACATCCTCGAGCTGTCGGGTTCGAGTCACGTGCTGCCCATCAAGCGCCGCCTCGGCGAGCACCTCGCGAACCGCGTCAACGCGGGCCACGCCGAGGTACACACGATCGGCCGCTACAGGGATCTCGTCATCGGCGAGTTCCCATGTCACCGCACGCCGCTCGTCGGCCGCAGCTTGCGCGATCTCAACCTGCGCTCGCGCATGGGCATCAGCGTCGTCGGTGTGTGGGAGCGCGGACGGTTCGAGCCGGCCACGCCCGATCGCGTGCTAACCGAGCACAGCGTCCCCGTCGTCATCGGAACCGAGCTCGCGATCATGGAGCTCAACGCGCTGCTCGTCATCTACGACACCAACTACGAGGCCACCGTGATCATCGGCGGCGGCAAGGTCGGCATGGCCGCGGTGCGCGCCCTCAAAGCGCGCGAGCTCCAGGTGCACGTCGTCGAGCAGGACGCGGCGATCGCGGCCAAGCTCACCGGCATCGCCGACGAGGTGTTCGTCGGCCCCGCGGCGGATCGCGACATCCTCCTCGCCGCCGGCATCAAGAAGGCGCCCGCGGTCATCCTCACCACCAACGACGACTCGATCAACATCTACCTCACCGTGTACTGCCGGAAACTCAACCCGGAGATGCGCATCATCAGCCGCATCACGCACGAGCAGAACCTCGAGGCCGTCCACCGCGCGGGCGCCGACTTCGTCCTCAGCTACTCGTCACTCGGCGCCGAGTCGGTGTTCTCCGTCGTCATGGGCCGCGGCCTCATGATGTTCGGCGCGGGAATCGAGCTGTTCCACGTCGGCGTCCCCGAGCAACTCGTCGGCAAGACGCTCGAGGAGTGCGCGATCGGAAAGACTTGCGGCGTCAACGTGATCGCCGTGCAGGACGGCGGCTCGATCGTCACGAACCCGCCGCCCACGCAGACGCTGCCCGCGAAGGCCGAGCTGCTCATGCTCGGCACGCACGAGCAGCGCCAGAGCTTCACACGTCATTTCGGCTAGCGCGGGGCGCGCTGCACGTATCGCAACGCGATCTGCTGGCCACGCGCAAGGGGACACGAGCGCGTGGCCATCGACGGACGTGCCGCACCGAAAGGGAATGCTCCCCGACGCCCGAGAGCATACGTGCGCCGCTGCCGCCGACGACGCTGCCGCCGACGACGCTGCCGCGAAGGACATCGAGCACGCCGCCGGCACACGTTCGCGCTCTCGCCTTGACGCGCCTGCGCTCGACGCGCGGCTCACCCCCGGCGCAGCTCTTTCGAAAGAGAATGCATCACTCGCGCTCGACGAGTAGTAAGGCGCTCAGTCGTAGAGGCGCACGAGCTTCTCGCCGAACATCTCTGCCCACAACGTTGCGGCAGCGCTCCGCAACTCGGCCGTCGTGCGCTGAGCCAGCGGCGTGGCGAGCTGCGCGAGGCGATCGCGATCGACCTCGCCGTTGCGGATCACCGGCCCCACGTCGGCGACCCCGAGCTTGCGCGCGAGCCCCTCGATCACGACGACCGCGACGAACGTCTCCTCGCGGCGCTTGCCCTTGTGGAAGCCGTGACGCGCGAGGTTCCACAGCGTCAGCTGCGGCAGCCACGTGTCGCTCGCGATCTGCGAGAGGTACGCGGACAGCTCGTACCGCGCGCGGATCGCGAACGGATCGTTCTTCTTGTCTCCGAGGCGCGTCGATAGCTCCGCGGGGTACGGAAGCACGATGTCGTGATCGAGCTTGTGCTGCGCCTCGTGGTGGCGCACCGACGCCGTGATCAACTCGCGCGTCTTGATCGCCGCTTGCTCGGGATCCTGCGCGGCGGTGTACAGCGCCGCGAGCAGCTCTTTGCGAATGCCGTACGCGGCGGAGGCAGCCACCTGGCGACCGCGTGTCGTGTAGACCCAGTTGTCGTCGCCCACGGGGAACGTCGCGCCGGCGAGCACGGGCAGGATCTGCGTCGTGACTTTGCTCTCGACGCTGTCGAGGAGGACGATCGGATCGTCGAGCTCGTCTTGCTTCATGCCGAGGATCGCAGCGCCCGCATCTGCGGGATCGAGGCGCCGCGCCTCGAACACGCGGATCGGCTCGCGATCGTTCGCGCGCACGAACGAGATGCGCTCGATGCGATACGAGTAGATGCCCGGCCGCCGGCGCGGATGCCCGTCGCTGACGATCTCCGGATCGATGTAGTAACCGAGCTGCGCGGCAGCGAGCTGATCGGACACCACGTCGAAGCGCGCGCGCAGGTCGCGCGAGACCTCCGCGTAGTGGCGATCGCCGGGGAGCATGACCATCCAGCGCTCGTACGTCGCGAGCATGCGCCGCCACGCGATCGCGAGCGCCGGGCCGTGCGCCGAGAATGCGATGTCGTCGCGCAAGAGCTGCAACATCTGATCGCGTGCGCCGATGTCCACGGGCCCTTTGCGCGAGAGCTCGGACATGGCGACGAGCTTGGGCAGGTCCACCTTGAGGACGTGCTCGATCTCTCGATCGCGCTTGGGCGCACCACCATCGCGGAACACGCCGTTCGGCGCTGGTGGTGTGGGCCGCTGATACGCGTCGTCGCCGACGGGCGTCTGGATCGCGATCATCGTGGCCGCGCCGAACGCCGTGGCGCTTCCAACAGCGAGCATCGCCGCGATCACGGTCGCGAGCGGGAAGCGCATCGGCGCGCGCACCGCTGCTTTGCCGTACGTCGCCGCCACGCGGGCGTGATCCGCCAGCGCTTCGGGTTGCGAGCGGACCACCAGCGCCGCCGCCCGGAGCCAGTGCCGGACGGCTTCCTTGTCGTCGAAGTCCGCGGTGTTCGTGGCGAGCGCCGCGTCCAGCAGCGCCTTCTCGAGCCGCCGCTTCGCGGGCCCGCGCAAGATCCACTCGATGTTCTCGAGCGCGGAGCGCGCGGCTTCGACGTCTCCCGCCTCCACGCCGATCGCGAGAGCGGCGAGTACGTGGCGACGAATCACGCGGCTACGACACCCGCTCCGCCAATCGGTTCCGCGTTTGTCGTTGTGCTAGGTTCTCTGCCGCTATGGGCCGCGCCTTCGAGAAACGAAAGTCGACCATCTTCGCGCGCATGGACCGCGTGGGTAAGCAGTTTGCCAAGATCGGCAAGGACATCGCGATCGCCGTCAAGTCAGGCGGAGCGTCGCCGGAAGGCAACCCTGCCCTCCGCCGCGCCATCCAGAACGCTCGCGCGGTGAACATGCCGAAGGACAAGGTCGAGGCTGCCATCAAGAAGGCCAGCGGCCAGGGTGCAGCGGACTACGACACCCTGATCTACGAGGGCTACGGCCCGCACGGGATCATGATCATGGTCGAGACCGCCACGGACAACGTCACGCGCACCGTCGCGAACGTCCGCAACATCTTCAAGTCCAACGGCGGCAACATGGGCACGTCGGGCTCGGTCGCGTTCAACTTCCAGAAGCAGGCCGCGTTCCGCATCTCGCCCGAGGGCATCGATCGCGATGCGCTCGAGCTCGAGCTCATCGATCACGGCCTCCTCGTGCTGGAAGATGGCGAGAGCGACAAGGGCGAGAAGCAGCTCGTCGTGCGCTGCGCGTTCACCGATTTCGGTGCCATGCAGACCGCGCTCGAGGCCAAGAAGGTGCAGATCATCTCGAGCGGCTCGGAGTACGTCGCGCAGACGCTGACCGAGCTCCCCGACGACAAGACCGACGATGTCTTGAAGCTCGTCGCGGCGATGGAAGAAGACGACGACGTGCAGAACGTCTACACGGCGCTCGCGTAGCTAACGCTGCGTGGTGATCGCTTTGATGCGCAGCTCGTCGATCGCCGTCTGACAGGTCTCGCGAACCGGATAGCTGACCCAGACGTCAGCCCCGCGACGCCGCGTAGGATCGACGTCCTTCGCCGGATCGCTCGCCGCGAGCACCTTCATCTGCGGCAAGAGCGCCGTGTTGCCCATCAGCGACATCAGCGTGCACGCACGGCTGCGAAGCTCGGGCGACTTCGCCGTGACGAGCGCACGCGCGGCGCGCACACCTTCTTCGGTGCAGCTCTTGCGCGCGTAGAAGCCGAGCAAGAACGAACGCACGTTGTTGTTGTCCGCCGCGGCCTCCGCGAACGCTTTGCAGTCGGTGGCCGTCTTCGAGACCAAGAGCCAGTGATACGTGGCCTGCGCCTCGAAGTCGCTCAGATCTCCTGCCGTCAACGCGACACGAAATGCCTCGTACAGCGGACGGCCCTGCTTCTCGAGAGTGACGAGCCGGCGCGCCCATGCTTCGTCATCGTCGCGCGTGAGCGAGCGGAACTTCGTGCTGAACACCTTCGCGCTCGTGCACTCCGCTGCTTTGTCGAGCAGCGCTTGCGCGACCGCCTCTCTCCGGTTCGCCGGCGCCACCGCACCGAAGTTGACCATCGTGCTCGGCTGCCACTCCTCGCCCTTCATGTTCGTCGCGGTGACGGGGCGCGGCTGGAACGCGGCCTCGAACGCGCCGCAATCGGCGGTGGCGAGCAATTGGAGGCGGAGGTCGACGAACTTCTCGGCCGCCATCTCGCGGTTGCGGAGGAAGCTGGCCGACAACGTCCACTCTTCGAGCGAGATCGCGTCCTTGGCGTTGTAGGCCGCCGTGATCTGGTCCTGCTCGGACTGGCTCTGCCGGCGGCTCTCTCGCATGGCCGCGCAGCCCGCCATCGCGCCCACCACCAGCCCTAACATCACGTACTTGCGCAACATGCGCAGGCTCTTATCAGAGCCCGATTGGTCCGTCCACGACAAAGAGTCCCCGGTCATGCCCCTCCGGACGTAGGGACCTGCCTCACCGTCGCACCTGCGCGCGCACGCGCCGATCACGCGGGCGGAGGCGTGTTCGTCAGCTTCAAGCCGATGATGCCGATCACGACCAGGGCGAGACAGATCACACGTGGTCCGTTGATCGCCTCGTGAAACACCGCGATGCCGAGGATCGCCGTTCCCACGGCGCCGATGCCCACCCATACGGCATACGCGGTCCCGATCGGCAGCGTGCGCACGGCGACGCTGAGGAGCGCGAAGCTCGCGAGCATGCCAGCGATCGTGAGCGCGGTAGGCCACGGTCTGGTGAGCCCGTTCGACGCCTTGAGGCCGATCGCCCACCCCACTTCGAGGAGACCCGAGACAAGTACGAGAAGCCACGCCATGAGAGAACGTCCTTTCTCGCGGCGTCTTGTCGTGACCGGGTACGTCGCTGTTCGTCCGGGCTCCCGAAACGAGAGCCCGCGCTTCATAGCACGTCCGTCCAAACGCGCGAACTACGTCACGGGCACGACGTCGTCGCGATGGGCTTGGACGGATCCTGCAGGTTCTTGGTGCCGAACATGGTCACGGTGGCGCGTCGAGAGTCGACCGAGCCGCCCGCGCGATCGATCGCCTCGACCGCCCGCACGCCATCGCGGTTGTTCATGATCATCGGCACGTAGCTCACGCCGTTGATCACCACGCCCGCGCTCGTCCGCGTGAGCCCGACGTACAGGATCATCGTCGAGCGGCGCGCGAGCTGCTGTTGGTTCGACACGAAGTTGCCGAGCGAATAGATCACGAACGTCTCGCGACCATCCGCCGTCTTGTACTTCTCCCACGGCTGCAGCACGTGCGGATGGCTCCCGAGCACGACCGTCGCGCCGGCGTCGAGCAAGCGCTTCGCGAGATCACGCTGCGCCTTCGACGGGTTCGCCGTGTACTCCTCGCCCCAGTGCGGCGTCACGATCACCGCGTCGATGCCGGGCGTCGCCTCGAGCGTCGCGATCTCGCGCTTCAGCTCCGCCTCGTCCTCCCAGCAACCGAGCACCTGCTGCTGCGGATCGGGCAACCCGTTCGTTCCGTACGTGCACGCGATCCACGCGAGCCGAAAGCCGCCTTCGTTCGTGATCGCGTACCACGGCGCGCTCATCCGCTCGCGATGGCGCGTCCCCGTGAATGGCAGCCCGACCTCTTCCAAGCGATCGACCGTCCGGTCCGCGCCGAGCTGCCGGCGATCGAGCGAGTGGTTGTTCGCCGTCGACACGACATCGAAGCCGCTCGCGAGCAAGTCCTCCGCGAGCGAGCCGTGATAGTTGAACTGCGGATAGCTCGAGTAGACGACGCCGTCGAACTTGAAGCCGGGATCGGTGACCGCGCGTCCCGCCGCCGACACCCCCTTCGCCGTCGGTCCCTCGAAGTTCGCGTACGTCACGTCCGCCGCCGCGAGCAGATCCTTCACGGGCTCCCACAGCGTCGTGAACCGCCCGCTCGACGCGCGCGCGATCGCCTGCTGCTGCAACGGGCCGTGCAACAGCACGTCGCCCACCGCAGCGATCGTGGTCCGTGGTCCGGCCGCGCACTCGTTGGTGAACGAGACGGGGCCACCGAGGCCGTTATTGTTGTCCGCCTTGGGCGCGTATGGCTCGTACTCGTCGCCATCCTCGTCGTCGTTGGAGGGATCCCCATCGGGGCTCTCGGCCGCACAGCCGATCAGACACGACACGAGGAGAAACAGCGTGGGCGAGCGCATGCCGGCCCGATGTGCAGCGCGTGTGCCGCGCGAAGGGCGCCAAATGCCCGCGCGTCGTAGCCGGTTGCGCGATGGGAAGCTCGATAAGCCGGCTGCTCCCGCCTCGCTAGGGTGCGCCGACCCGATCGAGTCACGCCCCGATTTGTACCCACGCGGGTCCGATTCTCGTGATCCCTGCAGGTCTCGAACCTGCGGCCTACGCTTTAGGAAAGCGTCGCTCTGATCCAACTGAGCTAAGGGATCGGGCCTCGAAATGTGCCCGACAGGCGCCGAACTGGCAAGGTCCTGCTCGGGAAGCCTCTCGCAGGGCGCTGAACTATCGACCGCGCAAGATGGCGATCATGCGCTTCGCGGTGTCGTTCTTGGGATCGAGCGCGAGCGAGCGCTGATAGCCGGCGATCGCGGCCTTGTTGTCGCCGGTCAGGAAGAACATCTCGCCGTGCGTGTCGTGCGCGTTGGCGGACGTGGGAAAGCGCTTCACGTTCGCCTCGGCGAGCGCGAGCGCCTCGCGGCGATGCTCGAGGTTCGCGAGCCCGTAGACCAACACGTTGATCGTGTCTTCGACGACGAGCCCCTCGGGCTGCGTGGCGAGCCATGCCACCAGCGTGCTCGGGTCGAGGAGCGCGCGGCGAACGATCGCGTGGTCGAGCGTGGGCTTTGGCGCCGAGACATCGATCGCGGGCGTGATGGTTGGCGATGGCGACCTGGATGGTCCCGAGGGCGACGTCGGTGGCGACTTCGGTGGTGACTTCGGTGGCGTCAGCACCGCGACGAGCCCGTTGACGATCGTGTGCGGCCAGTTGAGGTACTGGTGGCCGCCGACGAACTCGCTGTACTGGAACGTGTAGCCGCGCGCTTGGAGCACGTCGCGGAAGTGGCGGTTGGCCGTGAGCAACGATGGATCACCGCCGGTGGTCTCGAGGGTTCCTGCCTCGAGCCAGAACCGGATCGGCGACGCGGGGCGCGCGGCGAAGTCACGCGACGTCTTCTCCGGCAGATCGGGGCCCCACCAGTACGAGCCCGATTGCGACAGCACGTTACCGAACACCGAGGGATGCTTCGACGCGACGTACGCGGCCGCCAGGCCGCCGAGGCTGATGCCCGCGATCGCGGTGCGCGACGGATCGCTCGTCGCGTTGAACTTCGCGCGCACCCACGTCACGAGATCGAGCGCCACGAAGTCCGCGAACGTCGGGTTGTCTTGCAGATCCCTCGTGCGATCGACGTTGCCGACGAGGAGCACCACGGCCGGCGGGATTCGCTTGGCCGCGATCAGCTCGTCGAGCTGCACGGTGAGACCGAGCGCCCAGATGGCGGTGTCTCCATCGAACATGACGACGAGCGGATACGAGCTCGCCTTCGTCGAGAAACCCGGTGGCGTGTAGACGCCGATCCATCGCTCACCGGGAACGAGCTTGCTCTTCACCGTGAACGTGACGACGTCTCCGGTCGGCGTGCTCGCCTTGGGAACGAGATACGGCGACGGCGGCGGCGACTTCGCGAGACGAACCACGGACTGCTGCGTGCTGAGCGGTGTCTTGTTCAGCGGATCGAACGTGAGGTTGTCGAAGCGCTTCGCGTCGGGCTTCATCGGGTCGGGCGTTCCCGCCGTGTCGTTGAGCAGAAACGAGTATGCGAGGCGCGCAGCGGGATCGAGCAGCGTGCTGAACGCGAAGATGTCGGTGCCCGGCACGCGCTCGAGTTGCGCGTGGCCGCCGAGCCGGCCGGGGACGCCCATCATCGCGACGGCCTTGATGCTCGGCGATGCGCGATAGACAAAGGTGACGAGCACGCTGCCGCTCCGATCGTTCACATCCTCGACGAGCGGCGTGCCACTCGCGGCCACACGCTTCCAGAACGCCGCGGCGGTCGACGGCTTCTTCGCCACCGCCGCGAGCTGCGGGCTCGCCCACTCCGCTCGCGCAGACGACGACAACGCCAACACCAACACAACCCCCACCAAGATCACGCGCATGGTGTGCACTCTACCGAGAATCGAGAGCGGCTGATCCCGCGATGTGCGGCGAGCGCACAAGCAATCGCGACCGAATCTATCCACCGATGGCTAGAGCAAGGGCCGCCCTTGCTCTAGGGTGGAAGGAATGGGTGACAGCGCTACGGTCGGTGGGCGATACGCTCTCGACGGTCGGTTGGGGGAAGGTGGAATGGGTCAGGTGTATCGCGCACGACACCTGCAGCTCGGCAAAGCGTTCGCGCTCAAGATCATCTCGCCTGCGTTCGCGCTCGACACGTCGGCGCGACAGCGCTTCAACGAGGAGGCAAAGCTCGCGAGCGAGATCAGCCATCCGAACATCGTGTCCGTCGTCGACTTCGGCGAGGACGACACGTATGGCGCATACATGGTGATGGAGCTCGTCGAGGGCGAGCCGCTGATCAACGAGCAAGGCGCATCGCCGATGTCCGTGCGCCGAGCGTGCGACATCCTCGGGCAGATCGCCGACGCGCTCGATCACATCCATCGCCGCGGCATCGTCCATGGCGACGTGAAGGCCGACAACATCATGCTCACGGCCGAGACCGCAGCGACGACGAACCACGGTGCGCGCCGGCGACGCATCGCGCGCCTCCTCGATTTCGGGCTCGCGCGCAGGCCGGGTGGCGAGGACGAGGAAGAGATCAGCGGCAGCCCGCATTACCTCGCGCCGGAGCGCGCCGCGGGGGGACCGCCGAGCGTGGCCGCGGATGTGTACGCGCTCGGCGTGCTCGGCTATTTGCTGCTGACAGGCACCCTGCCCTTCGACGGCAACGTGGTCGAGATCTTGATGGCGCACATCAACCAGCCGCCCGAGTCGTTGTCGCTGCGGCGCAAGATCGACGAGCTCGACGAGTCCGTGGAAGCGCTGATCCTGCGCGCGATGGCGAAGGATCCGGCGTATCGCCACGGCTCGGCGGCGGCATTTCGCTACGAGCTCAACACGGTGATGGACATGCTCGACATGGGCCGTCGTCGACGAGCGAGCGGCACGATCAGGCCGGAGTCTCCGCGCGAAGCGACGATCATCGCGGCGTACGAGCGCTCGCGCGTTCCACAAGCGATGCTCTCGCTCGAGGGCCGCATCGAGTTCGCGAACAAAGCGTTCGCGCGGCTACTCGGTCAGGACGAGGGCGTGGACGGCTTTCTCGTCGCCGACACCTCGCTGAGCAACGTCGTGCCCGGGCTCATGCGTGCAGTTCGTGCCGCGCACGTCGACGGCAAACCGTGCGAGCGGCGCGCGCGCGTGTATCGCGGAAGCGACAAGCCCGCGCTCGAGCTCACGCTGTGGTTCTGTCCGCTGCCGTTGCCCGGCACCGAGATCCACTTGATGGTTCGCGTCGAGGAAGAGGATCCGAAGCGACGCGCGCGCGATCTGCGAGACGCGGTCGCGGAGTGATCAGTTCGACAGCGGACGCTTGTTGAGGTTGTCGAGGCAATCCTGCAGCGGGCCGCACTCGGTCTCGGATTGCTTGCACACCTCGAGCACGCGCACCTGGTACGACGTGAACTTCGCGGGCTGATAGCAGGTCTCTCGCCACTCGCGAGCGAGCTTCTCGATGATCGCGGGCTTCGTGATCTCGTCGAACTCGGCTTGCTTGATCTCGCCGGTGCGCAGCTTCTCGTTGGCGTCGGAGACCGCGCACGTCGTCAGCGTCGGTCCGAGCGCGCTGCACGCAGCGTCGAGGCGCTTCTCGAACTCGGTGCGCGTGTCCTTCATCGGCGGCGGCGGATCGGAGCTCGTGCCGGAGGGCGTCGTGGACTCGTTCGACTTCGAGCCGCAGGCGGCAAGGAGCAGGATCGCGATCGTCAGCGTCGGTTTCATGGGCTCTCCAGACACGCGCTATGGAATGACGTTGCCTGCCGGATCGAGGCGCTCGAGGCAGGACTTCTCTATATCGGCGACGGTCTTGGCAGCTTGCACGCACGCGGCGACTTTCTGCGGCGCCTTCGCGCAATCGCCCATCACCATCGCGGTGTTATCCGCGGTCGCTTCGTCGACGCGCTGGGGCTCGTTCGCCTGCGCCTCCGCGCGATAGAGCTGCTCGACCGTGGGTCGAACCGCGGCGCACGGATCGCTGCCCGGCGGAAGATCCACGCTGCCCGACCCTTGCCCCGTTGCCGTGGTCTTGCCGTTGGGGCACGCACAGGCGACGAGCGCGAGGAACAGCACGAGCGCTTTGCTCATCGTGCCGAGGAGCCTATCACCACGCGAAAGCCGTCGATCGCCCATGGCGGTGTCGCGACGCGTGGACGATCGGTCAGATCGAGATGCATCGGCGTGATGCTGTTGATGCCGTTCGCGACGGCGACGCAATCGGAGTCCGGAATGTCGTCGTGGCCCGTGGGTCCGCCGCCGACCCAGAAGTAGCTGCGGCCGCGCGGATCCTTGCGCTCGTCGACATCGTCCGCGTACAGGCGGCGTCCGAGCTGCGTCCACTGATATTCGTCGCTGCCGTTGCCCGGCATGTTCACGTTCAGCACGGTGCCGCGCGGAATGGGCTCCGCGATCGCCGCACGCACGACGGCGGCGGCGAAGTCGAGCGCGTGCTCGGGCTCCTTCGCGCGCGTCGACAGCGAGAACGCGATGCCCGCCGCGCCGCGAAGTGCGCCCTCGACGGCGGCAGCCACGGTGCCCGAGTAGAAGACGTCGCTGCCGAGGTTCGACCCGTCGTTGACGCCGCTGACGACCACGTCGGGAACGCGATCGACGAGCTTCAAGATCCCGAGGTACACGCAGTCGACGGGCGTGCCCGACAGCGAGTAGCGCTTGGGGCTCACCTCGATCAGACGTAGCGGCTTGTGCAGCGTGATCGCGTGCGAGGCCGCGCTGCGCTGCCGCTCGGGAGCCACGACGACAACCTCCGCGAACGCCTCGAGCCGGTCTGCGAGCCCGATGAGGTGCGGAGACTCGATGCCATCGTCGTTGGAGCAGAGAACGAGTGGTCGCATGAAAAAAAGAAGGCCGAACGTCAGGGGGCCGATCGGCCGGTTTTCGTGGAGGCGCCAGGAT
>JAEYYV010000292.1 GCA_023428295.1 Pseudomonadota bacterium | reverse complement strand
GCATGGCGCTCACCGACGAGCGCGAGGGCCGCTTCCAGATCCTGAACACGCTCGATCGCCTCGACGATCCATCGCTGCGCGATGCGGTGCTCGCAGCGTTTCACGCGCGAACGGGTCGCACGCTCTCCGCCGCGATCGCCACGGCCGCGTGGTACGGCACCCGCGACGCCGCGCAGGCACAGGCGCTGATCTCGCCGGAGCGCGCGAAGACCGAGCGCGAGATCGCAGCGATGTCGCCCGAGAAGCGGGCGAAGCTGAAGGCCGAGGCGCGCACGACGGCCACCGCGATCGCCGACGTCGTCGGGCGCGGCGCGGCGCGTGACGACGATCGCGCGCACAAGATCCAGCGCGCGCTCGCCGGCAAGACGCCCGCGCAGATCGAAGCGATTCGCGCCGCGGTTCGCGAGCAAACGCGCGGCAACGAGTCGCTCTACGAGCAGCTCGATCGCTCGATGTCGGGGAGCCACGAAGACGAAACGGTCGCCTCGCTCACCGGCGATCCGATCTATGCGGCGTCGGTCGCGCTGCAGAACGCCGCCGGCGACGCGCCCCGTCTCCGCGAGATCCTCCAAGCGCTCGAGCCCGCCCAGCTCGCGGCGCTGAAGCAGCGCTATCCGGCGGCGGCGTTCACGTGGATGACGGTCGCGCCGGATCAGCAGGCCGAGCTCGGCGCCCTGGTGAACGGCGACAAGACGGCGGCCACGGGCGCGAAGGTCGCCGACCTGCTTCGCGATCCACTGCACGGCGCCCAGATCGAAGGCACGCAGCTCGACGAGCAGAGCACGCGCAACTTCGACGCGCGCTCCACGGACAACGTGCTGCGCGAGCTCGCGAAGATGCCGCCCGACGAGATCGCCGCTGCGCGCCGCACGTGGAACGCGTCGGCGCTAAAGCGCGGCGACAAGACGTGGGACGCGATGATCGAGGAGCGCTTCGCATCCGGCGATCCGCTCGTCTTCGCCCGCATTCGCGCCCTCACCACGGGCAACAAGGTCGAGGCCACCGCCCTCGCGCTGCAGCAGGGCACGCGGGATCACGATCAGACGCTGATCGACGACGCACTCGCGAACCCGGACCTCTCGTCGCCCGATCCCGACAAGCGCGCCGCCGCCCGCGAGCACGCACGCGCCGTCGCGGCGCGCTTCCAAGATCTGGGCGCCGCCAAAGCGCAAGCGATCGCGGCGATGCAGGGCGGCGACCTCGCATCCGCGCGCGGCGACAGCCTCGACACCGCGCTCGCGAACCACACCGCGTATCTCGCCACGACGCAGAAGATCCACACCACCTCCCAGGCGGTCGCCACGGTGCTCTCCCCCGAGGAGCAAGCTCGCAAGCGCAAGAAGCTCGCACGCGCCGCCGAGGTCGGCACCGACGAGCTCCGCGGGCACGGCTCCTTCTCCACCGCGACCGAGATCCGCCGCGCTCGCGCCACCGGCGACGAAGGTCGCGTCGCCGAGATCCTCGAGGCGCAGCCCGACAAGACGGCCGTCCACAACATCGACTCCGAGTACTTCACCAAGTACGGCGAAGAGCTCTTCCACCAGCCCGACTCCGAGAAGGTCGCCGCCTACCGCAACTACAAGTCGCTCTACGGCGAGACCCTCACGCACGAGCAAGCCGCCTACAACACGCGCGACACGCACGACAACCGCGTCCAGGCAGTCAAAGACATCGGCCCACGCGCCGCTCGCACGAACGAGCAACAAGCGGAGCTCGATCGCCGCGAGCACGCCCACCACAAGAGCGACGAGCTCGGCTTCGTCGAGCTCGTGCACACGTCGGCGTTCGGCCACGCGGCCGGCACCACCCGGCGCGTCGATTGGGCGCTCGCCAACGAAGCGGACGCCGTCGCTGGCTCGCGCGAGGAGCTCGAGCAGCACGCCGCCCACACGCGCGCGATGTCCAACGCGCACCGCGAAGAGAAGATCGCGATGGGCGAGCGAGCCGCTCGCTTCCTCATGATCGCCGGCAAGCTCGCTGCGCTCGCGACGCTCAACCCTGCCGCGATGGCCGTCATCGATGCGCTCGTCGGCGTCGCCACGGTGCTCGTTCGCGAGGAGATCGAGGGCGAGTCGTACAAGACCGCGGCGGCGGACCTGCTCGACACGGCGATCACCGTCGCGACGGACCTCGGCATGCTCCCGACCGCGAAGATCGAGAGCGCGCTGATCCGTGCCACCGCGGTCATCGGGCTCACCTCGAGCGCGATCGTCGTCACTAACACCGTCGCGGATCGCGACGAAGCGACCGCGCTCGACCTGCTGAAGAACCTCATCCTCACGCTCGTCTTCAGCAAAGGGGGCGACAAGCTCGAGGACGCGCTCGGTGGCGGTGCGCTCGGCAAGGGCGTCAACATCGCGACCAACACGCTCGCCGGCGGAGCGATCAACGGCTCCGAAGGAGGACTCGATCTCCTCACCGAGGGACTCGACAACGCGGACGGCATGGCGGCGAAGCGTCCGCATGCGCGGCACCGTCATCACGCGGACGGCGACCAGCACCCTCACGCGGACAGCGATCAGCACCCTCACGCGGACAGCGACCATCGCCTCTCGCGCGAGGACTACGACGACGCGACGAAGCTCGGCGAGCTCCGCCGCCGGCGAGCGAACGCCGCCCCGGCGGACGAACCCGATGTCGAGCTCGACGCACACATCGAGGCGCTCGAGACCAAGCTGCGCCTGCGAGACGACGCGCCCGATCACGCCGCGCGTCGACGCGCGATCGAGCAGCACCTCGCTCCACACAAGGAGTACATCGACTCGCGCTACCAGACGCGAGCCGAGCTCGTGCCTGGCTCCGAGTTCCGAGGGCGCGGCACGGGAGACTCCGCCGAGGTGCACGCGACGGCGATGGGTCTCGTCGAGGAGATCGTTCGTCGCTACCCTGACGTCGCCGACGTGAAGCGGGTCGACGCATCGGAGGCGCGAAAGCCAGACAAGCGCGCTCGTCTCGCGGCGACGTTCCTCGTCACGCTGAAGCCCGTTGGCACCGAAGCCCCCGCACCGTTCACGATTCGCATCGCCGTCGGTCCCCACGAAGGCCAAACCGTCGCGCGCACGATCGTCAACCCATCGCAAGAGGGTCGACATCGAGTGCCTGGTTCGGAGGCGATCAATGTTCGCGGTAGATACGTGATCCAGCTCTCCGACCAGCTCGACCCGAGCCATGTCGAGCGCGCACTCGCGCACGAGGTCGCCGAGCTTCGCGCGGCTCGCACGCTCCACGACGAAGGACGCTACGCGGGCGTGGACGCACTTCGCGCTGGTTCGCTCGGCGATGTGCTCTCGCCGCATGACCTGGGCCGCATCGCCGAGCTAGACGTCCTCGCCCGCGGAATGGATCCCGCCCAGCAATCGCCCGCGCGAACGGAGATCCTCGCGCTGATCGAGCACATGGGACTTCGTGCCAGTGAACCAGGCGCCGACGGACGGCTCGACCTCGCGAAGCAGCACATGGCCCCCGCGACCGCGCACGTGATCGACGCGCTGCGAAAGCCACACGACCAACTGCCGGACGACGTCGCATCGGACGTGCACGCGATTCGCGAACGCGCAGAGCACGACCATGCGACGGAGCGGGCACGCGAAGCATCGCGCACTCCGATGCACGACCCGCCAACGACCCTCGACGAGTTCGGCCACCCGATGTCGCGCTACGCGCTCGCCGCGCGAGCCGAACAAGCGGCGGCTGCGCGCCAGGCCAAGAGCGACGAGACGTGGGACCACCTCGCCTCGCTCGCCGCAGCAAGCCCCAACGAGCCACCGCTCCTGCCCTTCGAGGTTCAAATCGGCGCCGGCGCCTCGATGGCCGCACGTGATCGCAATCATCTCGTCATCGACGATCGCGGGCGCTGGCAGGCCGACGGAAATCACGACATCGCGCAGACGGCAACGCAATCACGCGGCACCAAGGACGCGGGCTTCGGCGACGCGACGCAAGTGGCCAAACCCGATCGCAGAGTACCGAGGGATGCGATCGCGTACTGGGAGGACAACATCGCGGCGCAAGGCCCCGTGGTAAACGGACGGGCGGCTCTGCGAATCGGCCCGAACGGCCATCTCCTCCTGACCATCACGAAGGACGGACATGAGCTGACGTTCCGCGTCTCGAGCACACCCTACGTCGCGACAGGCTTCCCGCCGGAGAAGATCACGGGCTCGACGTACGGCAAGAGCATCCGCGAGACCGCGGTCGTTGCGCAGGAAGCGCTCGCAAAGATCGCGGATACACACCCGGATGAGAACGTTCGTACATCGGCCGAGGAAGCCATCGCGCGGATGAAGAGCACGCGTCTGACCACGAATGAAGATGCGATGCAGTTCGGGGCGATCCTCGGAGATCCACGTCTACGGGAGGCGATTGCCTCGAACTCGGACCTCTCCGATGCGATTCGCGTGTCCGAAGCAGCCGAGCACTGGGCTCGCGTGACGGGAGCCGACGATCCACACCATCGCCACGTTCTTCTCGGCGACCAAGCGAACATCGGGCGAGAGCATGCGCTGCGCTCGCACAACTGGCTCGTCGCTGGAACCGGCGGAACGGCCGTCAGTGCCGCAGAGATCGTCCTCGGCGAGAACACGAAGGCTCACGTGACGATGTACGGTGCTGACGAGCCGGATGGCTTGATGGAGAACGATCAGTTTCTCGCGATGGCGAAGGAGTATGCCGATCCGGAGCTCGCGGCGCGCCTGGGCATTCCCCCGGGAACCGGGCGCCTCTCCGTGGCAGAGCCGCAGTACGTCGGACAGCTCGGCGTGTCGGAGAACGACAACTCCGCTCATGGGCTGGCGTGGGTCGACGAGAGCGACATCGACTCCTCGAGACGGTCGAAGCACGTCTACGACATCAATGGAACGTCGTCGAATGCGCGAGGAACAGCGTACATTGCCGCCATCGGTCGAGAGAACGACTATCCGCCCGTGGTCGCCGGCTTGCTCGATCAAGCGCGACGCGAGGGTCTCGAGTACGCAGTCACCCCACTATTTCACGACCGCCAGTATGTCGGATACACCGTGACCATAACGCCTCTTACGGGGAAGCCTATCTCGGTGGATATCACCGGAGCAGCCTCACGCTTTCTGCCGAATGCCGATCGCGAGAATTGGTCCGCGGACGACACACGATTGTACGAACAGTCCGCGGATTGGGATGCGCCGGCGGAGAGCGGCGGATTCGCCGGCGGGCTCCAAGCGTCCGCCGTGCAAGCAGATCGATACGCACAGAAGCGTCGAGAAACGAGCTCGAGAAACGAGCTCGAGAGAGGAACGCAATGAAGATCAACGATGTCTATCGCGAGATCTGCGACAACCCGCACGACGATGCGCCTCGCCTCGAGTTCGCACGCCTCATCGAGCCGTCCGATCGGACGTGGGCTGCGTTCATTCGCCACGAGATCGATGCCACCAATATGTATCGCGCAGGCGATGTCCCCGACACGTATCAAACGCCCTCCGCTGCGTCGCGATGGGCTGCACCGCTCCTACCCCTCGCGGCCCGCGGGATGATTCACAACATCAAGTTTCATCGAGGATTTCCCTCCCTGATCCAGATGCATCCCGGAGTCTTCGCCGAGTACGGCGAGCAGATCTTCAAGCTCGCTCCCATTCGTCACGTCGACTTCGCTGCGCCGTACGACGAAGAAGGCAACATCTACGTCGACGAGAGAGGACGTGACGAAAAGTTCCCGATCGACCAAGTCCTCGCGTCTCCTGCGGTCGCTCGACTCGAGTCCATCGGACTCGAGCTTCTGCGTCTGCCGCGTGATTGGGCGAAGCAGGTCGTGGCGTGTCCACGCCTCGACAACTGCATGTAC
>JAEYYV010000281.1 GCA_023428295.1 Pseudomonadota bacterium | reverse complement strand
GCCACGGGTGTTGAACGGGGTCTTCCCTACATTCTCGAGGATGACCCACTCGGAGTTGAGTGCTTCCGCGTTTTCCGCGGGCTTGATCTCGACGAACCGGATCGCCATTGCGGGCGCAGTGTACATGGGTTGGGTTGCAATCCGTGCCAAAGCATCGATAATCGCGACGATGAGCAAAGAGGTGATCCGTGTAGTAGCCGCCGTGATCGAGCACGACGGCCGTTACCTGATCACGCAACGGCAAGGGAACGCCGTTCTGCCCGGCCTGTGGGAGTTTCCCGGTGGGCGCGTCGAGCCCGACGAGACCGAGACCGGATGCCTCCTGCGCGAGGTGCGCGGGCGCATCGGCGTCGAGGTGATCATCGGCGCCAAGCTCGGCGAGCATCTGCACGACTACACCGGCTACCAAGTGCACCTCACGATGTACTCGTGCAAGCTGCCCGCGGAAGCGCGTCCGTATCCGGCGACGGTCGCCGACTTGCGCTGGGTCACCTCGCGCGAGTTCCTCGATTACGACTTCCCGCCCGCCGACGAGAAGACGATGTCGAAGCTGCTCGGCCTCGTCCGCAACTAGCAGTGGCGCGCACCTGGCGAAGCGTCGGTCTGCAGACCGACCTCGAGCTCGCAGCGACGCGCGGACCGGTGATCGATCGCGATGACTACACGCTCGTGACCACGCCGGACGATCCGTCCTACTACACGGGCAACACGCTCGTGCTGCCGACGGCACCACAGGTCGGCGAGGTCGCGTACTGGACGCGCAAGTTCGCCGCGGAGCTCGGTCACGATCGCGAGATCCGCCACGTCGCGCTGCGCTGGGACGGCATCGCCGGCGACGTCGGTGCGCGCAGCGAGCTCGAGGCCGCGAGCTTCGCGATCGATACGAGCGTCGTGATGAGAGCGCCGCGCACGATCAGCGCACCGTCGACGATCTACGAGGTGCGTCCGCTCGGCGTTCGCGAGATGCAGTCGACAGCGGAGCTCGCCTTCGCGATCGGCGATCAACACGACGAGACGATGCGCACGTTCCTCGCGCGCCGCGCCGCGTGGCAAGCGCAACTCGTCGGGGCCGGCAAAGCGATGTGGTGGGGCGCGTTCGATCACGGCACGCTCGTCGGCAGCCTCGGCCTCGTCGCGCTCGGCGATCGCGCTCGCTATCAAGACGTGCAGACCGCCGCCACGCACCGCAAGCGCGGAGTCGCGAGCGCGCTGCTCGTGGCCGCGGCGAACGCGCTCTTGCCGTCGGTGTCGACGCTGATCATCGTCGCGGAGCCGGACAGCGCCGCCCAGCGCGTGTACACGCGAGCAGGCTTCGTCGTGTTCGAGAGAGTCGTCGCTGCGTGCCGGTATCCCGCGCGCGAGTAAGAGTCGGCCGAGCTTACTTCTCTTGGATCTCGTTCTCGTCCCAGTCGACGTTGATGATCTTCGCTTCGCCGGCTTCGATCGTGACCATGCGGATCTTCGATTCGAAGTCGGTGAAGATCTTCACCTTGTGCTTGCCTGCAGGGAGCTGCGTGCTGAGCGGCGTGGCCTTCTTGGGACCACCGTCGACGGAGACCCAGCCCGACGGATAGGCCGTCACGCGAAGGAAGCCCATCTCGTCACTCGCTCGCGTCTGCTTCTTCGGTGGCGTGTCATCCACGACCTCGTCCGGGTCGCGACGAACCACCGGGCGCGGCGGTGGCGACTGTACGCGCGCGGTCACCTTCTTTCGCGCCTCGGCCTCTTTCGCTTCTCGCGCGGCGGCTTCGTCGGCTCGCTTCTTCGCGAGCGTCTCCGCATCGGGAGCCGTGGTCTGCGGATCCATCAGCTTGGGCAGCTCGCCCGTCGGCGGATTCGCGACCGGCGGATTCGCGACCGGCGGGTGCGCGCCGACCTGCGTGTTGCTCGGGTTCTGCGTCGTGGCCACCGTTCCCGATGCGGACAGATCGAGCGGGACATCCGGATCACCGCTGATCTTGCTCTGCGTGAGATCGACGGGCGCGCTCGGATCGTCGACGGGCTTCGATCGCTTCGCGGCCTTCGTGTCGTCACCGGTGTCGGACGTTGCCGGTGCGGTCGCTGCTCGCGCCGACTCGCTGTTCTTCTTCGAGCCGGTCTGCATCACGATCGCGGCGACGACGCCGAGGATCGCTGCGAGCGCCATCACCACGATCGCCCACTTGTTGCTGCGAACCTCGCCAACGCCCGTGTGGTCGCCGTGCGCCGAGACAGCCGTGCCGCCGTTCACGCTCGCGAGCTCTTGCGGCGGTGGTGCTTGGTTCTGACTCAGCTGCCACTGCGGCATGCCGGCGTTCGGGTTGAACAGATTGGGCATCTCGAGCAGCTTGGCCATCGCGGCAGCCTGTCCCTGTGCGGCAGGCGGAGGCGGCGTTTGCTCGACGATGACCGACTGGCTCGCCGATCGCGACGCGGAGAGCTCGCTCGACTCACTGTCGACGGCGCTCGCGCTCGGACCCTCGACGTGCGAGGCGCTGCTGTGGCTCACCGACGCGGACGCGGAGGCCGACAGCTGGCTCAGGCTCGGGCGATCCGCGATGTGGCTCGGGCTCGCGCGATCGGCGAGCTTGCTCGCGCTCGCGCGATCGCCGACGCGAGGTGCCGAGCGACGACCAACCGCGGGCGTGACGTCGATCAGCGAGCGCGTGAACAGCGTGACCGGGCGATCGGTGACCATCGTGCGCGGACCGTTCGCCGGCACGGGCGCGGCGGTGCCGATGCCGAGCGCCGAGGGGCCCGCTTCGGCGATGAGCTTCGCGAGATCCGACGCGCCATCGCGCCACTGGTTCGTGAAGCGCTCGTCCATGATCGCGTCGGCGAGCTTCTGCATGCTCGCGTAGCGCTCGCGTGGATCGTGCGCGAGTGCGCGCATGCAGATCGCGTCGAGACCGTGCGGAACACTCGGCTTCACGATGCGCGGCGGAATCACGCGCATCTGCCCCGACTCGCGCTCCTCGGCGGTGACCTGGCGTCCGAACGGATGCGCGCCCGTGATGAGCTCGTAGAGTACGACGCCGAGTGCGAACACGTCGGAGCGTGGCGTGAGCGGTTCACCACGCGCTTGCTCGGGAGCCATATAGGCCCACTTGCCCTCGACGACGCCCCAGCCGCCACCTTCGCGACGAGCGATGCCGAAGTCAGCGACGCGAACTTCGCCCGACGTGGTGAGCAAGAGGTTCGACGGCGAGATGTCTGCGTGGATGATCGCGCCGCCCGGACGCGCGTGCGCGAACTCGAGACCCGCACACGCGCTCTGCACGATGTAGCTCGAGATGCCGAGCGGCAGCGGCTTGGATCCGCGCGCTTTGAGGAGCTGACGCAGCGACGGACCGTCGACGAAGTCCATCACGAGGAAGACGTCTTCACCGTCGCGCGCGAGATCGATCACGGACACCACGTTGCCGTGGGTCATGCCGACGAGGAGCTTCGCTTCCTGGATCAGGCGATCGACGAAGACCTTGTCGTTGGCGAGCTCCGGCAACAGGCGCTTGATCGCGACCGGCTTGGAGAAGCCGTGATCGCCGAGCGAGGACCCCGCGAACACCTCGGCCATACCGCCGCGACCGAGCAGGTCCCCGAGGACGTACCGCCCGGCCTGACGCTTCGACAGGTCAGCGGACGAACGACGAGCCCGTCCTGATTCGCTGGTCCCGGCCATCGACAAGTAACGGTACTGCAACGGATGTACCGGGGCCAACCGATCTCACATCCACGGTTTTTGTTGCAATTCTCGGTCAGGCACACGTCCACCTACACTGTAGAGGCGGGGCCCACCCCCCACAGCGCGGAAGTACTCCCCCACGCTGGGTTGGCGACGGTGAGAAACCGCGATCTACTCGGCTCTCTCATGCAGGCCCCCTCCGCAGAATCACAACGGATCTTCGAGCGCGACATCTTGCGCGATCAGGTCGCGATCATCACGGGCGGAGGCTCGGGAATCGGACTCGCGACCGCCCAAGAGATGATCCGGATCGGTGCACGTGTCGCGATCTGCGGTCGCACGCAAGCGAAGCTCGACGCGGCGGTCGCACAGCTCGGCGAGAACGCGTTGGGGATGACGTGTGACATCCGCGAGCCCGCGCAGGTCGAGGCGTTCGTGAAGAGCGTGATCGAGCGCTTCGGTCGCGTGGACATCCTGGTGAACAACGCGGGCGGACAGTTTCCATCCCCTGCGCAGATGATCTCGCCGAATGGATTCCTCGCGGTCGTGAAGAACAACCTCGTCGGCACGTTTCACATGTGCCGCGAAGTCGCGAACCAATGGATGATCCCGCAGAAGGGCGGGCGCATCGTGAACGTGATCGCGAACATCTATCGCGGCTTTCCCGGCATGGTGCACACGGGCGCCGCGCGTGCGGGCGTCGAGAACATGACGATGACACTCGCGGTCGAGTGGGCGCAGTTCGGCATCCTCGTGAACGCGGTCGCGCCCGGCATCATTCTCTCGTCGGGAACCGCGCAGTATCCGCCGCAGCTCCTCGACATCGGCGTGCGCAACACGCCGCTCAAGCGCACGGGCACGTGCGAAGAGGTCGCCGCATCGATCGTGTTCCTCGCGTCGCCGGGCGCGCAGTTCATCACCGGCGCGACGCTGCGCATGGATGGCGGCGCGTCGTTGTGGGGCAGCTCCTGGGAGATCCCGTGAACCTCGGGCTCGACGGAAAGCTGTGCCTCGTCGCGGGCGCATCGCGCGGCATCGGTCGCTGCATCGCGCTGCAACTCGCACGCGAAGGCGCGCGGATCTGCGCCATCGCGCGCAACGCCGACGGCCTCGCGGCCCTCGCGCCCGAGCTCGCCTCCGCAGGTGGTGGTCCCCACGCGACCATCGCCGCCGACGTCGCCACCGCCGACGGTGCGCAGCTCGCGATCGACGCGTGCGTCGCTGCACTCGGCGGGATCGACGTCGTCATCGCCAACGTCGGTAAGTCGTTCGCGCGCGACTCGCACGACATGACCGACGACGACTTCGCGAAGTCACTCGACACCAACCTGTGGACCGCCGCTCGCGTCGCGCAGCGCGCCCATCCACATCTGGTCGCGCGCGGTGGCGGCTCGATCACGATGATCTCCTCCGTGTGGGGACGCGAAGCAGGCGGCGCACCCGGCTACAACGTGGCCAAGGCCGGCGTCATCTCGCTGGCCAAAGCACTCGCCACCGACTACGCGCGGGACAACATTCGCGTGAACTCGATCGCGCCCGGCTCGATCCTCTTCCCGGGCGGCGGCTGGGATCGGCGCGTGAAGGCCGACCCCGACGCGATGGCCGCCTTCGTGAAGCGCGAGTTGCCACTGGGTAGATTCGGCACCCCCGAAGAGGTCGCGGACGTCGTCACCTTCGTCGCCTCGCCGCGCGCCGCCTGGATCACGGGGGCCTGCATCACCGTCGACGGCGGCCAAGGCAAGTCGTTCTAGCGAGTTGGCGTCGCGCTCCGCCGCACCGGGGTTGCGGATCGCGG
>JAEYYV010000267.1 GCA_023428295.1 Pseudomonadota bacterium | reverse complement strand
CGGGCCCCGCCCCCCGGGGCGGGGCGGGGACCTATCACCCCGCGCACGCCCGCGCGACGGGCCGTGGGCTCGGTCTGCGCCCACACGACGTACACGTTCGCGGACTGACCGTTCGTGATCCACTGCTTGCTGCCGCGGATGATCCAGTAGTCGCCGTCCGGCTCTGCCGTGGTCTTCAGCCCCGAGATATCGGAGCCGGTCGCCGGCTCGGACAGCGCCATCGCGGCGACGTAGATGTGACCGTTCTCGTCCTTGCCGGTGAGCAGCTTCTTGAACTCCGCCTTCTGCTCGTCGGTGCCCATGCGCGCGACGGGCGTGCACGCGAGTCCGGATCCGCCGAGCGCGAGCGCGATCCCAGCGCAGCCCCACGCCATCTCCTCGGACGCGGCGACGGCGAGGCGTGCTTGCGTCTTCGGCTTCTTGGGATCCGGATCCTCTTCGACGCCCGTCAGCTTCTTGCGCCCGTCGAGCAGCGCGGACTGTGTGAGGCCAAACGCCTGCGCGCTCTTCATCAGCTCCCACGGCATCGACTCCTCGGCGTCATGCGTGGCCGCGATCGGACGGATCGATTGCTTCGCGAATGCGCCGAGCATCTGGCGGATGCCCTGGAACATCGGCTGGTCGTGAAACATGTCCATGGCTACTTCGCTCCCTTCTCGGCGAGGACACGGGCGAGCCGTTCATCGCCGTGCAGCGCTTCGAACGCGCGCGCATCGCGCATCAGTTTCTCGACGGGATAGTCGTTGACGAACCCGTAACCGCCGTAGATCTGCACGGCGTCGATCGTTGCTCTCGCGACGGTGTCGCCGGCGATCACGCGCGCTCGGCTCGCGAGATCCGCCGCGCTCGGCAACCCGCGATCGATGGCCCACGCCGCGTGCAGTGCATAGAGCCGCGCCGCGCCCGCCATGGTCAGCGCGTCGTCGCGAAGGCGGATGAGCGACTCGAACGAGCCGATCGGTTGACCGAACTGGACGCGCTCCTTCGCGTACGCCTCGGCGTGCTCCATCGACGCGACGGCCGCACCTGCGGCACGTGCGGCGAGTGACACGCGCGCCCACGCGAGCACCTCCGCGATCGCCGATGCCTCGCGCGAGATCACGAAGTCCGCGGGCACCTCCAGTTGCGCGAGCGTTGCGGTGCCCCACTTCGCGGCGCGCCATCCCGACGGTGTGATCGCGTCGGCCTTCACGTTCTCGACGAGGAACAGCACGTCCTTGGTCGCGACGAGCACGTGCGACGCGCCGCCGAGCGCCGGTGCCGGGCCGAGCTTGCCGGTCACGCGCAGCGCATCGCCTTGCGCGACGACCTCGAGCACCCCGCGGCTGTCATGCACGAGCGCCGCGAGTCCACCCGCCGCGAGCGAGGCGAACAACGACTTCTTGGCCGCGTCGCTTCCCCATGCGCCGACGGCGAGCGCGGGCTCGACGTTGGACTCGAGCAGCGCTGCGAGGGCAGGGCAGCCGCGTCCGAGCTCGTAGCCGCGAAGCGCGCGCACCAGATGCGAGTACGCTCCTTCGAGCAGGCCATCGTTCGCGGCGGGAACAGCGTCGACGAAGAAGCCGAGCTCGCTGCCTTGCGTGGTCAGCCGATCGGGCGGAGCACCTGCGCGATCTGCGTCGGCCGCCCAGCCGCGCAGGTCACGGTCCGCGAACTTCCGGACGGTTTGGACGATGAGGTCTTGCTCGGCGTCGAGCGCGAAGTCCATGCGGCGGTCATACCGCAGAAACAGTCAGGATGGACTGCAAATGACATTGCGACCTCGCTACATCCCGACGTGATCGAGCTCGGCTACGTGCAGACGTTGCAGGTCGCGCCATCCGACGTGCAGCCATCGCCGGTGTCACACGCCGGGGCGCGGCACATCGCGGGCTTGTGGCACGAGCCGTTGCCACTGCATTCGACATCGCACGCGCACGCGTTCATGCACTGCACGCCGTCCTTGCACGAGCTCGGGCCCTGGCAGATCACGTCGCAGTCTCCGCTGCCGCAGACGACCTTCTTCTGACACGACATGTTCCCGGTGCACTCGACGCGGCACGGCCCCGTCATCGGGCAGCGCACGTCCATGTTGCACGCGTTGGGACCGCTACAGCGGATCACGCACACACCACTCTCGCAGGAGCCATTGCATCCCGGTGCGCAAGCGAGGGGCGCATCGATCGACGCGTCGATCATCGTCGGCGGCGTCGCATCGATCGTGAGAGCACCGTCAGGCGACGAGGTGATCGATGCGTCGGGGTTGGCGCAGCGGTCCAGCTGGTCGGTGGACGCGCACCACCCGTCGGCACCGCAGGTGAGCCCAGCCGCGCAGTCCGAGGCGTTCGCGCACCGTACCGTGCACGACGACAGGCTCGGGTCGTAGCAACCGCCGACGAGAGCGAGCATCGAGAGGCTCAGAGCAAACACCGCACGCATCGATCGTGCGACGAGCAATCAGCGTGCCCGCGCCGTCACTTGCCGCGCGAGAACGCGTCGATCTCCGCCACGCCTGCCGCGCCGGCAGCCCCTGCCGCGACGTAGCTCGTGCGTGCCGCGGCGATCAGCGCCTTCGCGCGCTCGCGCTCGCTCGGGCCCAGCTCGTACAGCACCTGGCCCAGCGCGAACTGCGTCTTGCCGAGCTCCGCGGGCGATGCCTTCCCGCGCTCGAGGACGCGAATCGCCCGCTCGAGGTGCGGCACCGCCGACGCGTAGCTCTCGCGTCCGATCTCGATGCTCGCCGCGAGCCGCAAGCCCATCGCCGCGATCGCCTCGCGATGCTGCAGCGTGCGGTCCGCGATATCGGCGCCCTTCACGAAGTGCGCGAGCGCGTCATCGTCGCGCTTCATCTCCTGGAGCGACATCCCGACGAGGATGTGCGCGTTCGCTGCATGAGCGCTCTCGCCTTGCCCGAGCGACTCGAGGATCGCGAGCCCGCGCTCGAGCGCGCCGACGGACTCGGCCGCCTTACCGCTCGCGCCGAGCGCGTCGCCCAAGCCGATCAGAGACTCCGCGACCTGCACGTTGCCGCCGGGGAACGCGACCTCGCGGATCGCGAGCGCCAACCGCAGCTGCGCGATGCCGGCGTCGAAGCTCCCCCGATCGATCAGCGCGATGCCGAGAACGTAGTGCGCGATGGCCACCTCGGGATGCTGCGATCCGTGGATCGCGATCGCCTCCTCGAGCGCCGTCTGCAACGTCGCGAGCGCGCGCTCGGGATCACCCTGCAAGCGCTGGAAGTGTCCGAGCCGCGCACGCGCCGCGTTCACGATCGACTTCTTCGGCGGCGACGCCTTCTCGCCGAGCTCGATCGTCTCCTCGCAGTGCTTCGCTGCCGCCGCCGCCTGCGCCGCGGTCACGTTGCGATTGCACCGCGCGAACGCGAGCTCGAGCGTGCGCTCCTCGCGCTGGGGCAGCTGGCCGATCAGCGCTCGCGCGTAGCCATCGAACAGCTCTGCCTCGTCGTACGTACGCAGATCGTTGCCGAGGGCCTTGCTCAGCTCGATCCACACGTCGGCGAGCGTCTCGAGATCGCGCGCGGCCGTGGCCGCTTGCGCCGCGACATGGAGCGCCGCGATGCCTTGCGGATAGTGCGCCGCGCTGATCTCGAGCCTGCCCACGAGCAGCTCCGCGCGGGCGACCAGCGGCATGTATCCCGTTGCCTTCGCGCGCTCGCGGAGCGCCATCACCTGCGGGCGCACCTGCTCCGCGCGGCCGGTGAGAAACGCGGCTTCGTACGGCGCGAGCTCCTCGCGAATCGCGTCGATCTCGCTCGCCGCACCGGCGGGCGGAAGCGGGACCGCGACGAGCGCGGCCACGTCAGCGCACCGCTCGGGCGCCGGCAGTCGATCGACGAGCGCGCTCGCACGCGCCACGATCTCCGGATCCGCCTTGCTCGCCAGCGCGACGATCGGCGCGAGCTGCTGCGCGAGCTGATCGAGACAGCCGACACGCAGCGCGTTGGTCGCGGCCGGCTGCACCTTGTCCACGACCGTCGCGCGGCATGTCGCGTCGGCTTGCGCGCGCCAGCGATCGGTCCACGCGTCGAGTGCAGCGATCGCCTCGCGAGCGGCACCCTCGGCGTACGGCAGCGTCGTGGCGGCGAAGCTCGTGCGAACGTCTGCGTGGCGCGCGCTGTTCCAGACGTCATCGATGGCGGCGCCGGCCTTCGCACACGAGGCGACCGCCGGCGTGCGCGTCACGGCGATCACGACGCCACCGACGAGCGCGATCGACACGAGCGCCGCGGCCAGCACCCAGTAGCGCATCTTCGGCGGTGGCGGCACGAGCTCGGCGAGCAGGTCATCCATCGACGCGAACCGATCCTCGGCGCGCTCGCTGCGCGCTCGCCGCAGCGCCACCTTCACGCGCTCGGGGACGTCCGGTCGCCGGACCGTATCGTCGCGGCCAAACAGCGCCTCGGCGAGCGACACCGCGAACGCGTACTGATCCGCGCGGGCATCGATGCGCTCGGCGCGTCGCTGCTCGGGTGCCATGTACGCGGGCGTGCCGGCGAGCGTTCCTTCGCTCGAGACGCCGTCGTGCGCGAGACCGAAGTCGAGCACCCGCGCTCGACCGTCGGCGCCGGCGATGATGTTGCTCGGCTTCACGTCGCGATGCACGAGGCCCGCAGCGTGCGCGGCGGCGAGACCTCGACCCGCTTGCACGAACACGTCGAGGATGTCCGCGGAGGATCTCGGCGCGCGCAGCCAGTCGCGCACCGTTTGCCCCTCGACGTGCTCCATCGCGAGGAACACCTCGCCATCGGCCTCGCCCACGTCGTGCACCGCGATCACGTTCGGGTGCGCGAGCTTCGCGATGGCGCGCGCTTCCTCGCGCAGCTTGTCGCCCGCGCGCGTGCGGCGCAGCACTTTGACGGCGACGCGCCGATCGAGCTCCGGATCGTACGCGGCGTACACGACGCCCATGCCACCGGCGCCGAGCCGCGCGAGGAGCACGTAGCGCCCGAGCGCACCGCCAGGTGTCCACGGTGCATCCGACGGTATCGGGACATCCGTCAGCGACTGCCCGCCGCCGCCCACCGTCGCGAGCTTCGCGAGTGCAGCGACGAGCTCGCCGCAGGCCGAGCACGTGTCGAGGTGGCTATCGACGTCGTCGCGCTCGCCGCGTGCGAGGCGACCCGCCGCATAGGCCGCGATCGTCTCCTCGCCCGGACACACGACCCACGCTACCATGGCGGCCCGTGGCGTCCCCGCTGTTGGTCGAGGTACTCGCTGCTTCACGGCGCGCCTGGCCCGGCGTGTCGCTCACCGACGACGACTTCGTCGCGTACGTCACCGAGCGCATCGATACCCCGCTCGACGACGCACTGCGCACGCTGTGCATCCCCGACCTGTGGCTCGCGTGTGCGATCACGCGCAAAGACGCCGCGGCGCTCGCGGCCTTCGACGCGCAGCTCGCGCACATCGGCGAGGCGATCGCCCACCTCGATGGCGGCACCGCGCTCGTCGCCGACGTCACCGCGGCCGTTCGCGAGCGCGTGCTCGACGGAAAGATCGCCGACTTTCGCGGACGCGGCGATCTGCGCGGATGGCTCCGCGTGATCGCCGTGCGCGAGGCGCTGCAGATCATGCGCGCTCGTAAACGCGAAGTGCATATGCCCGACTCGCTGCCCGACGCGATGAGGCTCGACGACACCGCCGAGCTCACGCCCGAGGAGCAGCGCATCTACCGCGAGGCATTCTCCGCCGCGCTCGCGACGCTCACGCCGCGCGAGCGCAACCTGCTGCGCCAGCAGTTCGTGTACGGCGCGACCATCGACGAGCTCGGCGCGCTCTATGGCGTCCATCGCGCGACCGCCGCGCGCTGGCTCGCCCAGATCCGCGAGACGCTCCTCGATCGCACGCGCGCTCACGTCGCCGGCGCGATGCGCCTCACCGGCACCGATCTCGACGGCGCGATGGGCAGGATCGCGGGCCACCTCGATTACTCGCTGCGCCATACCCTCTCACGCGAGTGATCACTCGGCGACGCACGCACCTTCGGCGTTGTTGCACGTCTGGCCGTTCGGGCAATCCGAGTTGAAGTCACACGGCAGGCCGACGCAATAGGCGTTCGCGCCGACGCACTGGTCGATCGCGTTGTTGCACTTCGTACCGCTCGAGCAATCCGAGTCGAAGGCGCAGTGAATGCCCGTGGCGCACTGCGGGTTGCCGAGCGCGACCAAGCAGAACGCGCCGAGCGCCGCTGCCGTATCGCCGCCGCACGCGGGATACGGACCGAACGCGCCGACGCACTGCCAGTCGTTCGCATCGGGGGTCGCGAAGCAATCGAGTCCGGCGCTCGGATCGCCGCCGCACAGCGCTGCCGCGTTGATGCCCTTCTTGCACCATTGCTCGAACGAGGCCTGCGCGCCCGAGGGCAGCGGCGTGCCGCACGTGGTGCCGGCGGCAGCCAGGCTCGCGGCGAACGCGGTGCAATCGGCGGGATCGAGCGTCGGCACGTTGGAGCCACCATCGATCGAGGGATCGTCGTCGCCCATCATCGGATCGGAACCGGAGCCACTACACGCGACGAGAGCAAGCGAGAAACAAACGAAGCGGAACATGAGAAGCATCTCCTGAGG
>JAEYYV010000253.1 GCA_023428295.1 Pseudomonadota bacterium | reverse complement strand
TCGGCACACGCGTTTCAAGGGCCGCCGCCGCACACAGCTCGCGGGGACGATCGTCGCAGCGGCCTACAACCTGCTTCGCATCTGCCGGCTGCTACCGACCGCAACCTAGAACCGACGGGCGGACCGGCGCGTAGGCGCCGAACTCAGCCGCACACCTCGTCCCACGGGGACTAGACTCCTCCGCTAACAGGGGTTTCTCAGCAACCTGCTAGGCGCGCCGACGGCGACGCGCGACGAAGATCAGTGATCAGCTCGGAATGGAGCGAGCGAAGAGAACGCGACACTCGGTGGCCGAGCGAAACAGCGTCGTCTTCTTAAGAGTCGGAGCGCGTTTGGGTAAGCTCCCTACGCTTTCATGCGTAGCTTTCTCTTCTCGATGGTCTCGTTGGGCGTGGTTGCATGCGGCAGTGAGAAGAAGGCTGCTCCACAGCCGGCGCCGGAGGTGGTGCAGCCGACGTTCAAGACCGAGCGAGTCGAGTGCTACATCGAGCCTGGTGCGATGGGTGCCGGCGGCCGCATGGATGCTGGTCGCCGCGGTCTCCACGAATGCGAGCACGTGTTGAAGACCTTTCTCGCTGACAATGCAGCGCGACACCTCGTCTCCATCGTTCCGATCGAGTTCCCGCTCGAACCATTAGCCGAAGGAGCGAAGCTCGAGGTTCGCACGCAAGGAACTCAGGAGCTAATTGTCATGACGGCGGATCGCGGAGGCTGGCCGAAGGTCAGTGACCTAGAAGTGGCAGCGTTCCCGTGCGTCGAGGAGCAGGAGGGGAAGCCGACGATTCCCGATCCGCAGACCTGCATCCAGATGATCACCAAGTTCACCACGGCGAAGACGGTCTCCTGGATATCTCTCTCGGGTCCGGGCACCGAACTGGATCCAACGAAGGAAGACCTACGACCGAGGACGATCCGGCTGCTCCGCATCGCGCAAACAGACGACTCAGTCCTCGCCCGGTCGCTGACCAAGGATCAGTCAATTCGATCCCACGGTCCGCCTGCCGATCCTGACCGAGATGGATCACGTTCTGCGACGCACGTATGCCAACAGGCAGACAGTCGTGGATTTCCTAACGGAGCTTGTCGCCCACCAGCCGTCTTCCGCACCGGTACACGCACGGAACTAGATCACGTTCATTTCGACAATCTCGGATCACTCCACTATTTCAACTCGTCCGAGCGAAGCCTCACTACCTTCAGACGTCTTCGGCAATACACGCTCCGAACGTGCACAAGGGCGACAGGATCATATCAACCCTGAATGAGTTGCTCGTGCGCGAAGACGTCTGCGAGATCGAGCATCCGCGTGAACGTGGCCAATGTGAGTTGTTGGTCGAGGAACAACGGAAGCTTGATCGACACGCGAGAGAGCAAGCCGCGATCGAGCAAATGGCGCGCGAGCGTGCAGAACCTCGCGCAGTCCAGCCGAGCCCGCCGCCTCCCACATACGGTTTCGAACGCGCCCATCCGCGTGGCGTCGCCTCCGCAAGCGAAGACTCCTCCGCAACCGAAAACGATCCGCTGCGCGATGCGGAAAGATGAAGGCGGAGACGGAGTGCTCCAAATACCAGCGGGTCAAGCGGGAGGGCGCTGCATGATCGTAACCGTCGCATGATCGTAACCGTCCGATCAGTGATGGGAGGCCGCGCGTGTGTTCGTGCCCGGGAGCACAGCGATTCGCCTCGCACGTTGCGACGCGCTCGCGCCACTGTCATCCGAGCGTCGGGTCTTCGTCGAAGAGCTGTGGAAGTACCGCCGTGAACGCCCAGTCCTGCACGCCTGAGTCGTCGAACTCGAGATGCTTGCTTGAGGCCGGACCAACGACCGTGATGCTGAAGTACGTCTGCGGCGACGCCTTGCCAGCGTGAACGGTGAATTGCTCGTCGTAGTCCTCTTCTTCGGAGAGGAACTCGGCGAGCTCGGAGGTGCGCGTCTCGGGGTCGTCGTTCTTGATCGTGAGATGGACGTGGCCTTCGCCAACGGCGGTGGTGGCGCCGAGCATGCGGAGAATGCTGCGGAGCGTGTCACCGCCGAGATCGAAGCCGGGAACCCAGAAGAAGATCATGCGATCTACGCGGAGGAGCTTCGCCTCGTCCTCGAAGAGTCCCTTCACCAGGAAGCGCGAGCGCTCGTCATTCGGCCATTCGACGCCGTACCGCTTGCCGAACGCGACGAGGGGAGGCGGCACGCGTTTAGCCCCCCAAGGGTCGGCATCCGTCTTTTCGAACTGTATGTACGCTTCGACGAGCGCACGAAGAACTGTCTCGCACTCCTCGGCGAGGGCGAGCGACGGAAACTCGGCGGCTTGCATAACAACGTGGGACACGGCCCGCATCTTAGACGGTGCGCGCTGCCCTCGTGACGGAATGCCTGTTCAGCGGCGGGGATCTACCGGGCCGGTGTGGTTCACCGATACGAGCGCCGTCGGCAAGGGCGGCGCGTTTGCCGCCGAGGCTACTCGCGGTTCGTGAAGCCGTCCGGCGAAGAGGCTGGGTATCGACGATCGGTGACGGGCAGCGACTTCATCGTGATCGATTCGAACGTGTTCCAGCGGATCACACGTCACATCACATCAGTCCGCAAATGCCGCGAAGACGGGACTCGCCATTGCTGTCGCGCGTGTCTCGCGCGAGGTAGCGCCGAGGCGTGATGCTTCGTGTCCGACGAGCGTGATCGCTTCGTCGACGTCGATCGTGGTTGTCGTAGCCGAGGCCCAACGTGACCAAGTTCGCTTGGAGGTCTGCGGCGCCGCCGCCCACTCCCACCGCCGCGCTCGGTCCGGAGGCGTTGAAGCTGAGCGTGTCCGTGATCGGCACCGCGACGGAGCCTGTCGACGCGGCGGCGTGAAGCCCTTCGACGGCGATGTCGACGGGCGGTGAGAGCCCAGCGGCTGCGCGGGCCTCGCTCACTTCCTCTGCTTCTTGTATTGACGGTCCGTAATCGGAGTCACCACTACTGCTGTTGTTCCCCATGTTGCTTCTCCTGTGATTGGTTGGTTAGGCAGCGCGCCCGATCGCGTCGAACGCGCACACCGTGGGCGCGTCGATCGGACCGGAGGGAAGAGTCCAGATCATCTCGTCGTAGACGCGCCCGCGGGACAGGACACGTCCGGCGAGCGTTGCCTCGTGGCGGAATCCGAGGCGACGCGCGAGCACTTGGCTCGGCTCGTTGTCGGTCCGGATCCGTAGCTCCACGTAGCGAGCCCCACGGGTGAAGCCCACGTGACATGCGGCGGCCAGCGCTTCGCTGGCGAGCCCGCGCGCGGCGAGCGTGGGACGCACCCATCCTCCGAGCAGCAAGCCTTTGGCCGCGATGGGCTCGACCGCGAGCGCGCCCGCGAGCTCACCGTCGACGAGCGCGGCATACGAGAAGCGTTGGCCCGCGTCGAAGCGACGGCGAAATCGCGTGATGCGCGTCGCGGCAGCCTCGATGCTATCGGGCACCTTCGGAAGGTCCAACCACGAGCCGAGCTCCTCGTGGTGCTGCCGGAGCAGGGTGTGGAGCGCGACCGCGTCGGCGAGCTCGAAGCACCGGAGCACGACGCGGGGGGTGTGGATGCGATAGAGAGGGGGCCAGGTTCCCGTTGCCATCAACCGAGCACACGCAAGAGACGGCGAAAACCTGCAATGCGACGTCGTGATGACAAGTCACGGCACCGATGAACATCGAGCCTGCGCTCTCGCCAAGGAGCATTCCGACGACGCCGCCGAGCGCAGCGCCGCCACGACGCGATCGCGTCAGCGCGCGAGGTAGAGCGAGAGCACCTTAGTCATCATCTCCGGATCGCGGCTGCCTGCGAGCTCGCGAGCCGAGTGCATGCTGAGCATCGGGTTGCCGACGTCGACGGTGGGGATGCCCAGCAGCGTCGACGTGATGGGGCCGATGGTGCTTCCGCACGGCATGTCGGTGCGTACGACGTACTGCTGCACGGGCACCGAAGCCTCGCGGCAGAGCTCCTCGAACATCAGCGCGGTGCTGGCGGTGGTCGCGTAGCGCTGCTGCGCGTTGGTCTTGATGACAGGGCCGCCGTTGAGCACCGGCTTGTGCCGGGATTCATGGCGACTCGCGTAGTTCGGGTGCACCGCGTGCGCCATGTCGGCCGATACGCAGGTCGAGGCCGCGCACGCACGGAGGAAGGAAGCGCGATCGCCGATCAGGCGCTCGAGGATGCGCGGCAACGTCGCGCTGCCGGCGCCCGCGGCGCTTTCACTGCCGACCTCTTCGTGATCGAACAGCGCGATGACGCTGATCGCCGAGGGGGACTTCGCGCTGGCGATCGCGGTGGTCGCGGCGTGGCACATCGCGAGGTTGTCGAGGCGCGCGGAGAACACGAGCTCGTCGTCGATTCCGCCGACGGTGGGAGCGAGAAGATCGAACAGCATGAGATCGGTCTTGAGGATGTGATCGCGATCCACGCCCGCGGCGTCCGCGACGAGGCGCGTGAGATCTCGACCTGCACCGAGGCCGTAGATCGGAGCCATGTGTTCCTGCTTGTTGAGGACGAGGCCCTTGTCGTTGACCTCGCGATCGAGATGGATCGCGAGCTGTGGGACGCGGAGGAGGGGCCTCGTGATCGAGACCAGCTTGCTCGCGACGGTGTTGCCCTCGCGCACGAGCAGCCTGCCGGCGATTCCGAGATCGCGATCGAGCCACGAGTTGAGCAGCACGCCGCCGTACACTTCGACACCGAGCTGCGCGTAACCCTCGTTCACGTACTCCGCGTTCGGCTTGAGGCGGAGGTTCGGGCTGTCCGTGTGCGCGCCGATGATGCGGAAGCTCGTGCGTTGCGCCTTGTCGGCGGGGAGCACGAACGCGATCACGTTGGTCTCGGCGGTGACCACGTAGTAGCCGCCACCCGGGAGGTCATCCCACGCGTCGATCTCGCGCAGCGCTGTGAAGCCCGCGGCGTCGAGGCGCTTCGTCACCGAGGCGACGGCGTGGAATGGCGTGGGCGAGTCTCGAAGGAAGGCGAGGAGGTCGGACAGCACGGGACGATTGTCACCGATCGCGCGCCGCCGCGGCAGGTGGGCCCTGGCGCTGTCTTTGCGCCGGAGCGCGTGGTCACGTGGTCACTCGTCGGTCACTCGTCGGTCAGGTCGGGTGTGATGGGCGAGGAGGACGAGGACGACGACGACGGATGCGACTTGGAGAACGACGGTTCCTCGTCGCGGAGCAAGCGCTTCTTGATCCGCTTGGACACGTCCGCGTTCTTCCTCGTGGGCTCGAGGATGCTCACGACCTTGCTCTGACCACCGAAGCCGGCCTTCGCGTACTGTTGCGGAAGCGCTTTGTAGTCTGCCTCGATCTGAGCTTGATCGTCGGTGAGATCGGGATCCGGAATCTTGGGCGTTTGCGATGCCTGGTACTGGGCGACCGCCTCGGAACCCATCAGTGTACCGCCGGCCAGCTGCAGTCCGTATCCCAGCGCTTTGAAGGGGAGCGGGCCATAGGACATTCCCATTCCGAGCGCGGCCATCACTCCAGCATCGCTCAATCGGTTCGTCGCGGCGTTCGGGTTTGTGGGCGCGGACTCGCGAGCGACGATGGGCTCCAGTACCTCGGGAGGAATGTACTCGGACGTGGCCACGCCGCTGCGCCACATCGGATAGCCCATGAACTGGGTGTCGCTGGTGTTCGTCGCGTACTGCTCTTGCTGATAGACGTCCTTCGCCAGTCCCTGGTTGGCATTGATGGGTTGCTGTGGCGTATGCACGGGTTGCGGATCGCTCTGCTGTGGTTGTCGAGGCGGTTCATAGTCCCCTGGGTCCTCTTTGGTGCCCATGTAGTGTTGGAGCGCTGCGCCGCCGGCAGACGCGACGAGGGTGGGGAGGAACTTGCGAGCAAGGAATGCCATGTGCGGTCTCCTGTGAAACGTTATTCGGCGAACGCCGCGAATGCGGTTGCGTGGTGGTGAGCAGTGGGGGCGCGAAACGCGCGAAGTCGGACGGCTTCGTCGGCAAGCATCCTCACGAGGCAGGTGAGGCCGTCGACGGTGATCGAGTTCGGTGGCACGCCGTAGCGAAGGACGTGCATGCCGCGCTCGATGGTGAGCGCGCCCGCAGCGAGGAGCGCGCTGTGATGTAGTGCCGCGGAGTGCGAGAGCAGCGTCTCGTCACCGACGGGCGCACGCAGGATCAACCATGGTTGGTCGAACGCCCACGACTGCTCGACGAGCACCCGTTGGCGTTGCGTGCACTCCGGCAGCGTCACCTCGACCGCGAGCTCGCAAGACATCGGCGCCTCGCTCGCGATCGCGAACCGCGTGCCGAGGAAGCTCGAGACAGAGCTCCACACGCGCTCGCTCTGGGTGAGTGCAGGCGCGGCGTCGACCTCGACGACGCGGATGTCATCGCGCGGCGTCCACGTCGACGCGGCGAGAGTCCACAGCATCTGATCGTAGCGCACGCCATCGGCGCGGAGCGTCCACGACGGCAGCGTGGCCACGTGCTGGTAGCCCGCGCTTCGGGCGGCGCGCACCATGGCCGTGTTGGTCGGGTCGCACCACAGCTCCAGACGATCGGCACCGGCCCAGCGCACCGCGACGTCGGAGAGTGCGACGACGGTGGCTGCACCGAGTCCGAGTCCACGAGCATCGGTCGCGAGCCAGAGGCCGATGTTCATCGCGCGTGCATCCGTGGGCGTGATCGTTCCGACGCCCGCGAGCGCGCCGGTGTCTGCCCGGAAGATGCCGTAGACGAGGCGCTTGCCCGTCGCGATGTCGTTCTCGTACGTCTGGATCGCGATGCGGGCTTCGGGTAGCGTGCGGCTCGGTTCGACATCGTCGAGCTCGACGCCGCGAGACGCGGTGCGGAGTGCCTCGGCATCCGACGCGCGAAGGACGCGCAGGTGGATGCGAGGGCAGCTGAGCGAGTGGGGAAGGGACATCGAACGAGCTCACGCAAGCCCGGGCAAAACCCTGCAAGCCTGCAGCAATTAGCGGCAGCCCCCCTGGCGCGGCCCCCCAGCGGGCCGCAACGGTCTACTTCGACGGTGAGTCCGTACTGTCGCGACTACCGCTCGCGGCGTACGTCCGGACGTGGGTGAAGTCCTGGTTGATCGTGCTCCTGGCTGCGTGCGGTTCGCGCAGCACGGAGCCGCCCGCGCCAACGGTCGCTCCCTCGCCCACGCAGATCGAGCAGCTCGGCGTGGTGTTCGAGCGCTTGCTCACCGACTACGACAGCGCTCCGCTGTACGCGCGTGACGGCAGCATCACCATCGGAGCGCGACGCTGGTCGGCCGACGGCACGATCCTTCCCGCGAAGGCGACCGCGCCGAGCGGCCAACGTCGCCCGGTCGCCATCGCAGGATCGACCGTCGTGTCGCTCGGATGGAGCGGCCTCGTGGAAGGCACGACGATCGACGGTGCGTACCTCCTTCTCGGCGGCGCGAAGCCACTGGCGATCGATCACGAATATCTCGGGCCCAACGCGATCAGCCCGTCCCCCGACGGCTCGCGCATCGCGCTTGTCGAAGGCGCGAATGTCGTCGTTCGCGATGTCGCGACGGGCGCCGAACGCGCGCGTCATGCGCTCGGTGGCGAGGCGCCGTCGTATCCCGATCGCGAGTACGTGTGCTGGGTCGACGACGATCGCGTCGCATGGATCGCGCGCGACACGCTCTACGTCGCGGCCGGCGCGACGATCACGATGACGCCGCTCGCCGGGACGATCGCCGCGTGCGATCCATCCGGCGGCGCCGCTGCGATCCAGCGGCCCGGATCGATCGCTGCGCTCGATCTCGCGAGCGGTCGCATCATGGCGTCGTATGCCGTGGACGATGACGTCGAGATCACGATCGCGATTGGCGAAGGTGGCGAGCGCCTCGCGATCGCATCTCTGACCAACTACACGCTGCTTCGACGCGATGACGCCGCGTTCGTGTCCGCGTTCACGCTCGCAGCGCCGCCGCGCGAAGGTGCCGAGTATCGGCTGCCGAAGCTCGCCTTTTCGCCCGACGGTCGTCGCCTCGCGATCGCAGATCAGACGCTGATCGTCGTCGGTGACATCAAGGATGCGCCCGCCGCGCCCGCCGCGCCCGCCGCGCCCGCCGCGCCCGCTGCGCCCGCTGCGCCGTCGCTGCCGACGTTCGCGATCGAGTTGCCGAAGGGCTTCGTCGCGAACAAGCCGATCTTCGAAGGTTGGAACTACGCCCAGCTCCCGATCACCAGCGGTGCCGTGACGCTTCCCGCGACGCTTGTCGTCGCTCGATCTCGCCGAGTTGCCGCCGGTCCCCGCCGCGTCGGCGACCGACGACGAGATGCGCGCGTTCGCGAAGCAGACAATGGTGCAGTGGTCCGAGTCGTGGAAGTTCTCCGACGGCGACGACAGCTACGTGATCGCGCTCGGCACGAAGAACGGCATGCGCTTCTTCGACGCGCGCGAGGTTCATCGCGGTGGCTGCGAGCCGTACGACGCCTACACGCGTGTCGTGCTCGATGCGCGCGTCGCGTATGTGGTTCGCGCGATCACGGTGCCCGGTGGGCCGATCGAAGGGTGGCTCGCGCCGTTCTTCGATCTGCCGTTCTCGGCGCACGTGAAGACGGCGCTGCGCAACGGGCCGCGCCCCGGCCCCTGCTAGCGAGGCGTGCCGACCTCCGCCGCGGTTTTGGCGCACTCGCGTCGCGAAGCGCGGCGCGTCGTGAGGGTCACGGTGTCTTCGGACGGCGCATGCGGATGACGCCTTCTTGCGCTGCGCTGGCGACGAGACGGCCGCTTCGATCGAAGAACTGTCCGCGCACGAGCCCGCGACCGCCGGATGCCGACGGGCTGTCGACCACGTAGAGGAGCCAGTCGTCGATGCGGAACGGACGGTGGAACCACATCACGTGATCCACGGAGGCGACCTGCATGCCGGGCTTGAGCCAGCTCGTGCCGTGCGGGTCCATCGCCGTGCCGAGGAACGAGAAGTCGGAGGCGTACGCGAGCAGGTAGCGGTGCAGCGCGGGATCGTGGGGAAGCGTGTCGATCGCGCGGTACCACATGCGGCGGTGTGGCGGCATCGGCGTCGGGTTCAGCGGATCGCGGACCTCGACGGGACGGATCTCGATCGGGCGCTCCGCAGTGGCGATCGCGCGGAGCGGGGGCGGGAGGCGATCGGCGACGGCGATCGCGAGGTCGAGCTCGGAGCGCAGGGCTTCCGGCGCGGGCACGTCGGGCATCGCGTCTTGGTGATCGAAGCCGTCCTCGATCTTCTGGAAGGACGCCTCGAGGCTGAAGATCGCTTCGCCGTCTTGGATCGCGGCGACGCGCCGGGTCGTGAAGCTCGAGCCGTCGCGCAGGCGGTCGACCTGGTAGACGATGGAGCGGCGGACGTCACCGGCGCGGATGAAGTATCCGTGGACGGAGTGAACGGGGCGATCGGTCGGCACCGTTTGCGCGGCTGCGGAGAGAGCTTGCCCGAGGACCTGGCCGCCGAAGATCGCCCCCCAGCCGAGGTCTTGGCTGCGACCGCGAAACAGATCGCGATCGAGTTGTTCGAGCCTGAGAAGATCGACGAGGTTGGCGAGGACGGGCTTCACACGACGTTCGTAGCGCAGGACGCCGCGGGCGAGCGTGGATTGCTGCGGAAAGTCTGCGTCCTTTTTCCGCGATGCCTGTCCCTGGCTTCGCCCGCTACGCCTTCGAGCTCACGTAGACGAAGACCGTCTCGACGTACGTCTTGCCAAAGCCCATCGACAGCGTGTGCGTGGGGAACTTGTAGGAGTACCAGGTGTCGTTCATCGGCTCGCCCGGCGCGCGATCCGCGAGCACCGTCGCTTGATCCTTCGTGCGCAGATCGGGCGAAAGATCGTAGGGCAACCGCCCCTCGTACTTCGCGCACCCTGTCCACCGTCGGCGCAGCTCGAACCGCACTTGCCGCAGCTGATCGTCCTGGAAGGACAGCCCGATCCCGAGCTTCTTGAGCTCGACGTCCTCGTTGACGGGCTTGGTGTAGCCGAGCTCGCGCAGGATCTCGGCGATGCGCGGGTCCGTCATCGGAGCACCGAGCAACGCGACGAGGCGCTCGCCGTCGAAGCCGTGGGCCGTGGTGACCGGTGCGGGCTTCTCGGCGGTGCGGGACTTGGTGGTCGTCTCTTTCGACTTGGCCTTCGCCACGCGTAGAACCTAACAGCCGCGCGGGGCTCGTGACCGCAGAATCGTGATCGATCCGTCACAGCCGACGCTCGGGCGTATTCTCCGCAGCATCGGCGTTGCCTGCGGTGATACAAGGCACGGATATGCGTGGCCATGTTGTCGTTGTATCGGCCTTGTCCTTGTCCTTGGCGCTCGTCGCGTGCGGTAGCTCCAACACGGGGCGACCGGATGCGTCTGCCGGCGCCGATTCTGCACTCGTCGATGCCGAGCCCGGCGATGATGCGTCGATCGACGCCGTGCTGAGCGATGCGAGCGAGGTGAGTGACGCGGCAAACGACGCCAGCGATGCGGGCACCGACGCGCCGACCGACGGGATGACGGATGCGATGCCGCCGTCGACACAGGTGCTGCGTATCAACGAGGTCAACGCGAACGCGACGAACTGCGATCTCGTCGAGCTGCGCGCGATCGCGGGTGGCGACCTCACGGGCCTGCGACTCGTCGAGCGCAAGGACATCGTGTTCACGTTCCCGGCGATGACGGTGCCGCCCGGCGCGCTGATCGTCGTGCACTTCGGTGCGGCGGCGAACGGGCCGTGCACCAACGGCATCAGCCCGAACGAGACGGAGAGTCCGACCCAGTATCCGAACGCGCAGTTTCCGGTCAACTACGACGGCGCGTACGATCTGTACACCACCGACGCGGGCCTCACCGCGACGAACAACGTGATCAGCGTGATGAAGACCACCACGGTGATCGATGCGGTGATGCTGGCTTCCGCGCCGACAGGCACCGCGGCCGGTGACTCCGAGGATCAAGCGGCGATCCTCGCCGCGCAGAATCAGTGGCAGATGGTCGGCGGTGGCGTTCCCGTGGGCGGCTTTGTCGACGACAACTTCAGCGCGCACGCTGCGCTCGATCTCGACGCGGGCGGCGCGACCCCAGCGGGTGTCTCGATCCAGCGGCTCGACGACACCGACGACAACGACAAGGCCGATTGGAACAACGCGACCACCACCGTGCAGCCCTCGACGTGGGGCGCGCTCAACGTCGGCCAGTCGCCGCTGTAGTCCGCTACGCTACGCCGGCCGCGAGTGCGTCGGCGAAGCGCGGGTAGGTGGGGCGAAAGCCGAGATCCTCGCGGAGCTGACGGCCATCGAGGAGCGCCTCGAACGAACGCGCGGCCTCGGGTGTCGAGCCGTCGGGTGCTGGCTCACCGCACGAGGCAAACAGCTCCGCATAGCTGGGAGCCTCGTCGTCGCACACGTTGTAGATGCGATGCGCGGGCGCGGATGCCTCGAGGACGAGCGCGATCGCCTGCGCGACATCCACGTGATGCGCGACGGTCATGCGCTGCGCCGGTGGAAACGTGCGCATCATCGGCAACGCTTCTGCCACGTGCGCGTCACCATCGCCGTAGACAAAGGGCAGCCGGCAGATGCGCACGTCGAGACCGTCGACGGACAGCAAGAAGCGCTCGGCGGCCAGCTTGCTGACGGGATACGCCACGGTCGGCGCGCACTCGTCGCTCTCGCGTGCGAGGTTGCCGCCGTTCGCGCCGTAGACCAAGGCCGTGCTCGTGAAGACAAAGCGGCGAACGTTTGCCTCGCGCGCGGCGTGCGCGAGGTTTTGCGTGCCGCGATCGTTGACCGAGCTCGCTTGCTCCGGCGTGGCTCCGCGGAAGAAGGCAGCGCAGTGGACCACAGCGTCGACGCCGCGCACGGCAATGGGGAGCGATGCGGTGTCGAGCAGGTCTCCCTCGACGAGCTCGATCCCGTCGCCGAGCATCTGCCTGGCGCGCGCGGTGTCTCGCACGAGCGCGCGGATCTGGTGACCGCGAGTGGCGAGGCGTTGGCCGAGGCGTGATCCGACTTTTCCCGTAGCTCCGGTGATGAGGACGTTCATGATCGAGAGGGTGAGCCTTCGGGGCGAGCATCGCTTGGAAGAAACGGACATCGCGCGGCCAGCGCGGCAGCGTCCCCGCATGGAGAAATCGGACATTTCACGAGGGCGGGCGCACCGAGGCCCTAGACGCGCGGCGATTGTGCGGGACAATTGGGTCAATGGACCTGGCGTTCTCGATCGCGCGCTTCGTCGAAGACGCTCGGATCTCGGTCCTTCGCGATCACGACGAGCCGTTCGCGATCGATTGGTTGCCGAACGGGCGCACGAGCATCGTCATCCGCGTTCCCGACGAGGGGCCCGGCGATGCGTACGTGATCGGACCGCGAACGCGCGCGAAGCTCAAGCGCGCGACGGGCTTCCAGCGCGCAGCCGCGATCCAGTTCAAGCCCGGGTGGGTACCCTCGCTGTTCGGGGTGCCCGCGAGCGAGCTCACGGATCAGCTCGTGCCGCTCGAGGAGCTGTGGGGGCCCGCGAGCCGTGACGTCACGAGCGAGCTCGTCGCCGCCTCCAGCATCCCCGTGATGCTCGAGCGCTTGTCACGCGCGATCGCCGGTCACGCTACGTTCGAGGCGTCGTCGGCGCATCTCGCGCGGCGCGCGATCCGCTTGTTTCAGACGAGCGAGACGCGTGTGGAGGCGGTCGCCAAACAGCTCGGGGTCAGTGCGCGCCACCTTCGCCGTGCGTTCCTCGACAGCGTCGGCATCGGGCCCAAGCAGTTCGCGCGCGGTGTCCGGTTGCAGCGCGCGATCGCCGAGACCGCGCAGACCAGCGACTGGGGCGTCATCGCGCACAACGCGGGCTACTACGATCAGGCGCACATGATCGGCGACTTCCGGGAGCTCGTCGGGCTGACGCCGAACGCGTACCTCGCGCAGCGATCGCCGCAGCGAACGCCGCAGTATCGGGCCTCGGGTTAGTGGCATTTGTTCCTCGCCGTCCCGAGCGTGCCCCGCGCGACGTGGGATAGAATTTCAGGCTTCGTACGATGAAGTCGATCGTGACAGCCCTGCTCGTGCTCGCGTCCTGTGGACGCGTCTCCTTCGACCCCCTCGTCGGGAGCACGGACGCTCAGATCGGCGCGATGCTCGACGCGATGCTCGACGCGCCGATCACCGACGGGCGCTCGTTGGACGGCCTCGTGATGACCGGCGATGGCGGGCTGGTCTGCGCCTGCGCCGACGAGTCGATTCGCTCGTTGCCGGGCAGCATGATCGCGCAAGGAGTGCCCGCGTCCAACCACGGCCTCAGCGGCAGCTGCGGTGGAGCCGCGGGCGCGGAAGTGGTGATCAGCGTGACCGCGGTGGCCGCTGGCTCGTATCGGATCTTCGATGCGCTCGGCGGAGTCAACACGATGTACGTCCGCGACGGCTGTTGCGGCGGCGTCGAGCTCGCGTGTGTGAGCTCGTCGACGCTCACGATCACGCTCGCGGCGGATCAGCAGATCGTCGCGATCGCCGATGGTGCGACGGTCGGCCAGACCGTCATTGTCGAGGTCGATGCGCCGTGATGTTCGCTTAGATCGTCATCGGATCGACCTCAGATCGACAGGCCCGGGTCGCCCTCGACGACGTGCTGCGTGAGCTGCGGTCGCTCACCGGGTAGCCAGAGCTTCGCGCGATGCACGACGCGATAGCGAAGGGGGCCGCCGTCGGGGCGCTCGCTGCGCGTGATCGGGCGCGGGATGCACACGAACTCCGTGCGCAGCTCGTCGCCGGTGAGGCGCACCGTCGCGTAGCCGTGGCCGCCCATGTCGACGAACGCGACGTGCGGCGCGAGGGCAGGGTTCGAGAGTGCGCGTGCGCGCTCGAGGTCGAACGAGCTCGCGTACTCGAGACACGAGCGGACGCCGTGCTTGAGCAGCATGTTGAACGTCCATTCGGGCTTGGCGCCGTCCGAGCGTTCGGCGAGGTAGAGCGGGCGCAGCGGCAGCGTCGCGGGAATGCGGTGCTCGTGCGCTTCCATGGCGCCCGGGCTCGAGAGCGAGGCGCCGATGAAGCTGAGGCCGATCGGCTCGAAGGCGGCGGGCGGCAGGTGAGCTGATGCGTAGCCTGCCCAGAAGCTGTGGCGATCGCCCGAGAGGATCGCGAAGCCGGTGACCTTCGCGTCGCGGATCGCGTCGAAGATCTGGGTGCGCTCGGTCCACGCGCTGCCGTGATCGCGCGCGCCGATGTTCGCGAAGGCGCCGGCGGGCCATGGCTCTTTGGTCAAACCGGCGGGGAGGTTCTCTGGATCGGCGCGCCACTCGAGCGCACCGAGTGAGTTGCCCCAGATCTTCCACGTGGCGGTGGCGCGCGTCAGTTGCTCGACGAGCCACGCGCGCTGCTTCGCGCCGAGCAGCGTGTTGGGCGGCGCGGAGCGTTGGGGGTTGGCGATGCGCTTGGTCGTGAACTGGATCTCGGCGGGCGGCGAGCCTGCGCCAAAGGCACGTCCTCCGTCGAGGATCTGCATGACGTACTCGGGGAACATGCCGTTGTAGTCCGCCCAATCGCCGAGCTCGCCGAGCGACGGATCCTCGTACGGATCGGGACTTCGGTAGCTGTATTGATCCGTGATGACGAGGTCGAGGTGCTTGCCGTAGCGCAGCGTGCGGTAGGCGGTGAGGCTGTTGATCGCGACGAGGTTGTTCGGTTCGTGCGAGAGGCCGTCGTCGTCGAACTTGTCGAGCGCCACGTCCTCGACGTCGGGAGGTCCGAACTGTTCGAGCACTCCGCTCGGCGGCGCGACGCGCGAGGGGAGGTACTCGAACCACGCTTGGTTGGCGGCGACCTTCACGCTCTGGCCCGCACGCACGAACGGACCGGCTCGCACCATGCTCTGCCAGCCTTGCCAGGAGAACTCGTGGTTGTCCCAGATCGCGACGAACGGCCAGCGGGCGCGCGCGTCCTGGAGGTCCGGGTCGTGGAGGTAGCCCTTGTAGATCGCGCGATAGCCGTCGAGCGTGAGCGGGATGTGGAAGTTGCCGATCTTGTGGCCGTCGGTGAAGCGCGCGACCTCGAAGATGGTGCGATCGAGGCGCTTCTTCACTTCGTACGGGTGTTGGACGACCTCGTAGATGAAATCCCCGAGATGCAGCACGAACCCGAGCTGATCGCCGGCGGGTGCTCGCTCGTCCTCGAAGATCATCCGGCGGTACGCGTTCAGCGCGCCCTCGTTGATCGTCTGACAGCTGACAAACGCGAAGTGGATCGGGCGCGGATCGTCGGCGGCGGGCGCGGTGATCGTGCGGCCGATGCGGCTGCCGTTCCGATCCGAATCGGTGAAGCGATACCAGTACACGCGCGCGGGCTCGAGGCCCGCGACGAGGACGCGCGTGGTCCAGTCGGACGCGGCGGACACGGGCGCGGGTGCGCGCGCGATCACGCGCTGGAAGGCTTCGTCTTCGGCGACCTCGACGACGAGCTCGTTGCGTTCACCCGCGAATGGTCGGCGCGTCCACAGGATCACGCTGTGCGGATCCGGATCGCCCGACGCGACGCCTTCCGGATACAGGTCTCGGCGCTCGCGCCACTTCGACCCCGACTGACACGCGGTGGTGGTCCACGCGAGCGTTGCGCCGAGCGAGGCGGCCAGCTGCATGAAGTCGCGGCGGCTGAGTGTCATCGCCCACGAACATGCCGCTCTCGCGCGCCGTGTTCGCTACGCGAGACGACAAATCGTGTGCGACGAGCATGCGTCGTCGCGTGCCGTCGCGGGGCAGCGCGCGAAGGCGCGATCGTCGCAGGCGCCGGCTCCACCGAGGCACGACCTGCGCGGCTAGCGCGGATCACTCGGGCACGAACAGGAGCTCGATCGGAACGGTGATCGGGAGCGGGCTCGTGACCATGTACGTCGTCCAGATCGTGACGCCCGACGATGTTGCCGTGTACGTCAGCGCATCGAGCGGGTTGGTGCCACCGCAGCCTTCGGTCAGGTTCAGCGACGAGCCGGAGAGCGTGTAGAGGCCCGCGCCGGACACGTCTTGCTGGATCGGCATGCCGAACGCCATGCCGTCGATGTTCAGCGCGACGCGCGCTGCGCCGGTGGTGGCGCTGCCGGTCACGAACTCGACGCGCGCCTTGGCCGTGCCGGTGACGGTGACGCCTTGGATAAACAGCTTCACGCTCGAGAGCTTGTAGGTGCCCGCGGTGAGCGCGCCGCCTTGTCCGTTCGCGGTGACCATCGCGTTCGTGATCTGGACCGCCGTCGCGGCGCTGAGATCGAGAGCGTTGCAGTTCGGCATGGGCGGGGCATCTGGGCCACCACTATCGCTGCCGTTGTTGCCGCCGTCGGTAGTGCTGCTGCCGCCGTCATCTCCACAGGCGGCAATGACGAGTGAGGCGAGACACGCGAGAACAAAGCGAGTGCGCATGCGCCGAGGCTATCCCAGCGCGACCGCCCCGCGGAAGTTATTGCGCCGCCGCTTCAGAAGATGTGATTCGCGAGGACATAACCCGCGATCGGGTTGGCGTCGGGGGACCACGCGAGGTCCGCGCGGATGACAAAGGCGCGACCTTTCTGCAGGCGAATGCCACCGCCGAGGCCGTAGTGCAGACCGACACCGGTTCCGTCGAGGTCCGTACGTTCGTCGCCGAGGGAGCTCCACAGACGTCCCGCGTCGACGAAGGTCGCGACGCCGAAGCGAAAGCGACGGCCCCACGCGGTGAAGCGGTTGATGTGGGTGCGCAGCTCGACGTTGCCGAACACCTTCACCTTCCCGTAGAAGGTGTACCCGGGGACGCCGCGGACAGCGAGGGCACCTCCGACCGCGGACGTGTCCTCGTAGCGGGCGAGCTCGTAGAACGGCGCGTCGCCGAGGATCGCGTCGCCGACCACGCGCACGGCGAGCACGTTGCGCGGGGAGAGCGAGCGGTAGAAGCGCAACGCCAGGTTCGCCTGCGAGTACTGATACGGAAACGCAGTGCCCATCTGCGGGCTGAACCGATACGAGACCGTGTGGAACATGCCGCGGCTCGGCGCGATCTCGGTGTCACGCGAGTCGTACGCGACGCCGGTCTCGAGGCGTAGCACGTGGTGCGGCTCGTCGAGCGATGGATCGAGCGGGCCGAGCTCGGTCGCGAGTCGGCTCGACGGATCGAGCGAGACATCGTTGTAGAGGTACTGGAAGGCCGCGATCGCGGACCACCTGCTCTTCGGGCGGATTCGCCAGCGCGTCAGCACCTGGAGCTGCGGGTGAAGACGCGTGAAGTAGTCGCGCGCTGGATCGGTCTCGTCGGGAATCTGGATCGCGTTGCCGCGGCCGAAGTAGCGCAGCGCGGACTCGCGCGTGTACGACGGACGAACCTCGAGACGAAGACGACCATCGAGCAGCTGCGGAACGGTCAGCTTGGCGAACGCGTCCGCGTGCGAGAGGTTGGTGATGCTGTCCTTGACGGCGAAGAACGCGGCGAACTCGATCTGCCAGGCATAGGGCTGCGTCGTGCCCGCGAAGTTCGCGATCGAGCCGATCGCGCCGACGCCGAAGCCATGATCGGTGTCGCCACCAGCGATCGGCAAGACGCCGACCTCGGTGCCGTCCTTGTCGTCCACCATGTCGGGGGCAGCGCTCGCGAGCCGCGGCACGAGCGCGCATGCGATGCAGATCGCAGTGAAGCGCGTGCCGATCATCCGTACCGTGGTGTCCCGTGCAGTCGACGTACCAGCGCGGCATGCGTACTGCACGCTCGACATCGCGAATGGACGCGCGGACCACGATCGGCGATTACGAAGTGCGATTGCTCGGACGTTTCGGCAGCGTCGTGCGCTACGAGGCGACACACATCGTCCTCCCCCGTCGCGCGTTCATCGAGACGCTCGCCGACGACGCCCCGCGCATCGAGGCGATGAAGCTCATGCGACGCGCCTGCATTCTCGAAGCGTTGCAGCACCCCGCGGTGCCTCGCGTGTTCGAGTGCGGGCGAAGCGAGGGCAGGCCATGGATCGCCCTCGCGCACGAGGAAGGCATCTCGCTTCACGACGAGCTCGCGCACCGCGGGCTCGAGATGCGCGAGGCGCTCACACTCCTGGAGGAGGTTGCGGCGTTTCTGTCCCATGCGCACTCGCGCGGTGTGCTCCACGGGAACATCACGGCCGCCGCGATCGTGCGTGCGCCCACCCTGCGGATCCAGGGGTGGGAGAACGCCCGCCTCCACGACGGGCACGGAGCGTTCGATGGTCGGGAGGACGTGTTTGCTCTCGCGACCACGATCGCGACGTCGGTGGCGCGTCCCGAGAAGGTGTCCGGGGAGCTGGCGCGCCTGTTGGCACGAATGTTCTCCGCGGCGCCGAAGCGTCCATCGGCCGCCGAGGTGGTGACAGCGGCCCGTGCGATCCGTGACGCGATGGGCTCGTTCGATCGTGTCGAGCATGTCGAGATCGACCGCGCGATCGATGCGCTCGGCGACATGCCCGAGATCGAGATCGAGTACGGATCCGAGCCGAGCGCGGAGCCACCCGAGGATGTCGACGACGATGTCATCCTCCTCGAGCACAGGCGTTTGGCGAACGACACGGTTATCGTCGATCTCGACGCGCACTGATCAGGGCGCGGTGCGGAACGTCGACGTCGCGATCTCGTTCGGGCCGCTCGGGTCGTAGCACGTGATCCAGATGTGCCACGTGTACTCGGCGTCAGGCTCGAGGTCCTTGAAGCAACTCGTCCAGGTCTGATCCTGCGTCGGCCCCGTGGGCAGCCGAGGCGGCGCGATCGAGCACGACGGATCGTTGTGCTCGAGTGAGACCGGCACTCCGCTCGCGTCGGTCAGGTAGAGGCCTTTGCCGTCGAGCGTGTTGGGAATGACCACGCGCGTCTTGATCGGCACGGGCTGCGGGACGTTCGTCGCACCGTCGAGCGGATACAGGATCTCCGCGTACGTGCCGGGCTTGGGACACGCCGCGCTCGGTGCGTCGGGCGGGACCGATGGAGGCGCCGGGGTGTCATCGCCGGGACCGTCGAAGTACAGCGTGCAGCCACCGACAAGCACCAAGGTCACCGCCAAGAGTCGCTGCATGGAGCGAATGCTACTCCCCGACGTACAGAGCGCACCAGGCGAAACCCTCGCCGCGGATGCGAGGTCCGTCACAAATAGTCGGCTACATCGCGCGGCGAACCTCGTCTGATTGCTATGCAGGTCGGCATGAAGAGACTCGTGGGTGTGATCGGGCTGGTCCTCGCTCCATCGTTCGCGGTTGCCGATGACGATCCGGGAGCGGGCAAGCACGCTGCGGTGCTCGCGGCGATGGCCAAGACGGCGTGCGTTCCACCGGCGCAGGTGGTGGTCTCGAAGAAGGACGACATCGTCAACCTCTACTCGGTGGCCCTCTCCGTGGAGAACAACACGCTCGTTGCCTGTGCGTCGCGCGCGGACAACCTCCAGATCGCGAGTGCCAAGAAGCCATTCCAATGTTGGACGATCGATCCGGTGACGAACGCGCTCGCCGCACGTCCCGCGGCGTTCATGCCGGGGCGCTCGTATCACGTCGGATCTGCGTGCGCCGAGGGCTACTGCAAGCCGAAGGAGAAGCCGAACCCGGATGCGACCGACGTGCTCGGGTTCTCGGCAGACGGCACGAAGGCCGCACGCGTGGTGGACACCAAGATCCAGATCTTCGACGCGAAGACCAAGGCCTTCCAACGCGAGCTCCTCCTGCTCGACGAGAACACCGGCAACGGCAACGGGTTTGGCGCCACGGAGATCATCTTCGTCGGCGACACGTTGGTCGTGACCGGCTACGCCGCGGGTCCCGATGGCGGCGCGTGGATCTGGAACGCCAAGACCGGCAAGCTCCTCGGTCCCGTCGGCGCGAGCACCGGCGACGAGCCCTACGTGAACATCTATGGGGGCGGCTACGAGCTCGCCGACGCGACGCACTTCGTCGCTCACGACGGCGGCTACGAAGAGGCCACCGTCGACATGACGACGGGCTCCGTCTCGATGCGCATGTTGCCCAAGCCCGCCGCGTGCACCGACGAGGATCTGATGATGCAGCGAAGCAACGACATCTTGGACGATGGCTCCGGGGGCGGGACGGTGAAGGCGAAGTGCACGAAGGCGATCCGTGCGGCGCAGAAGAAGTTCTGGCCGAAGACGCCACCGGTGCGCGGCTTCGTCGCGAGCGTCGGCGGCAAGAGCTACAAGCTGAAGCACGGCGCGAAGACCGAGCTGCTCGTGCTCGACGCAAACGCTGCCAATCCGATGACCGTGCAGCTCCCCGTGTGCAAGGTGAAGTAGCTAGGGGACGATGCCGGCTTCCCAGCGCTCGTAGCGACCGCCGAGCGGCGTGGCCGCGTCGACGAGCGTCATGACGACATCGTGAATGTGATCGAGCTCGATCGGATCATCGCGATGCGCGCGCACCGCGAGATCGTCGGACTCCACGATGAAGCCCGCCGCGCTCGCCGCTGTGGTGAATGCATCGCGCGCGCTCGCATCGGGGAACACGAGGCGATGATCGACGCGCCGAGGAGCCGCGAGCCGGTCGCCTTGCTCGCTGAGGATCTGGACCATGCGGCGATCGTCCATCCACTGCCGGCGCTCGGCATCGGGCAACAGCAGCTCGCGGTAGTACGTCCACGCCGCCTCGGGATTCGTGACCGCGGCGACGCGGCGCTCGCCGGCGCGCTCGGTCGCGAGCGTGCGAAGCGGCGCGAGGTGACCGCGCGGTCCGTAGAACGTGACCTCCCAGACACCGCGCGAGCGCAGGCGGCCGACATAGACGAGGCCGAGGACAAACGCGCGGGCCATGAGCGCTTCTTCGACGAGGTCGAGCGCTGCGGCTTCCTCCGCCGTGCCGATGCCGTACTCGCCGGGCTCGCGCATCAGCATCGCGATCGTGTAGCGCGTGTCGTGCGTGGCCGGCGGTGCGGCCTCGAAGCGCATGTTCACGTAGATCGAAGCGGGCGCATCGTCGACGAGGCACGGGTAGAAATCGAAGTCGTCGTCGTCGGCCTCGGTCGGCATCGAGCGTTATATGGCACCTCTACTCGAGAAAGTCGATCGCCGGACACGCGACGAGCAATCGATCCTCGATCTCCGACGACGCGAGCGAGAAGTAGTAGCGCGCGCGGACTTCGTTCCCGAGGCGACACGCGGCGAGACCGCCCACCTCGATGAGGCGGCGGCGATAGGGCCCGTCCAGCGAGGTCAGCGTGAGCCCGTGCTCCACGTCGGCGAGTGCGGCGGCGTACCGGCCCTCCGTGGCCGCGCGCTCGGCGCGATCGACGATCGGGACGTCCTTGTCGCTGAGCGGGTCGGGGGCGAACGTGTTGGGATACGTGATCGAGAGGCGTCCCGCCGTGGTGATCGGTGGAAGCGTTGCCGACTCGAACGTGTTCGTGACGCACGCGAGGAACTCCGCCGAGTCGCCGAGCGCACCGTGATTCTCGAAGCCCTCGACCCGGAACGTGATGCCCTGCGGATCGCTCGTGACGGCGAGCCGCAGATCGGATTTGCGCAAGCGAGGCGCTGCGTCGGCAGGCGAGGACACGACGCGCGGTGGTGGTGGAGGTGCGGGCGGCTCCGCGGTGCGACCGCACGCAGCCAGTAGGAGCCAGATCGCGTGTCGCATCGAGCGACAACGTACAGGCATCTCTGGTCGCGCGAGAAGAGTTTCTACGGAGCCGGGTGCGCGGCGCTGCTCGGCTTGCCGCTACGCACCGTCGGCCAGCCGCCCTTCCACGTGATGGGATCGAGCATCAGCTTGCGACCGGGCGTGCCCGGATCGCTGCAATCGTGCGCGCCTTGCCATGCGTGATAGACGATCCACGCGCGACCGTTGGTGCGAACGATCGAGTTGTGGCCCGGGCCCGTCCACTTCGCGTTGCTCTTCAGGATCGGCGCGCTGCGCTTGGTGAACGGACCGAGCGGTGACTTGGAGCGCGCGACACCGACGCCGTACGTGGCGTTGCAGTACCGGAAGCCGCTGTAGAACAGATAGTAGTACTTGCCGCGGCGGATCACCCACGGCGCTTCGACGACATCGCCTTCCCACGCGAGCGTGTTGCGCAGGAGTGCGCGACGCTTGCCGACGAAGCCGAGGCCATCGGCGCGCAGCTCGTGGCCATAGATGATCGTCTTCTTCTGCGGGCGCAGCGCGTTGCCGTCGGTCTTGTAATAGAGGTAGCGCTTGCCGTCTGCGGCGCGATGCACGTTCGCGTCGATGAGGCTCACCTTGGAATCGCACACGAGCGGCCGACCGAGATCCTTGAATGGACCGGCCATGGTCTTCGCGGTCGCGGCGCCGATGCACATCTTGTTGCGACTCGGCGAGAACGCCGTGTAGTACGCGACGACGTTGCCGCCGACGCGGTGAACCTCGGGCGCCCACCAGTTGCCGTTGGCCCACGTCGGCTTCGTCGCGGCCGTGAAGATCTGCCCCTTGCGCTTCCAGGTCACGAGGTCCTTCGAGGAGTAGAGCGGGAACCCTTTGCCCGTGCACGCGGCCCAGAACGTGGGTCCATTGGCGCCGGGGATGCGCACCACGCCCGGATCCGCGCACGTGGGGCCGAGCGGGTTGCGGTACTTCAGCGCCGCCGCGATCGTCGCTGTCTCGGGGCCGTCGTCTTCGTCGTCGGCGGGCATCATCTCGCCGTCGATCTCGGTGACATCCTCGGCGTCGTCGACGCTCTCGCTCTCGTCGTCGTCGGAGTCGAGCGACGCGTCGTCGAGCTCGGCGGGCGATGACGGCTCGGTGGCCTCGCTCCACGCGGGATCGTCGGGATCGATTTCGTCGTCGATCTCGGCGACGCAGGCGGAGACCAGAGCGAAGGCGAGGACAGTCGCGGTACGCATGGCCCGTCGGACTGCAACGCCAGATCCAGCCGCGCAGCAAACGAAACCGGCCGGTTGCACGACGGGCGTAACATCGGGCGCTACAGGTGCGGACGGTCGTGCGCAGTCACGACGGGCGGTCTCGATGCGCAGCGGGCCGCGCGCGGCCAGCACGTAGAGCACGGGAGCACGAGCGTGACGGCCGACGAGATCGTGATGTCGAACGTCACCTCGTAGCGTCCCGGCAAGAGCGACCTAGCCGGCACGGGGCAGCTCGTCGCTCTCGATGTGATCGAGAACGATGCCCGCTGCACGAACGTCGTCGCGATGGTCGAAGGTGCCGCGCGACTGCGCCCACGTGGGCACTGCGCGGGGCAGCTCGTCGCTGTCGATATAATCGAGAACGATGCGGCGAGGCATCGTCACGATGGTCGAAGGCGCCGCGATGCCCACGTGGGCACTCGCGACACTGCGCGACCGATCCGCGGATCGTGGCGTTCGGTCCCGTAACCCGAGCTCTCTCGAGAGAGACGACGCCGAGCCTTCGATGCGACCGTGGAAACGTGCGTGTTGGATCGTGCGCCCGGGAAACGAGCAGGGCACTCGAGGTTGCGAGCGTTGATCACCGATAGACGCCGCCGCGAAGCGTATGGTCATCGGCTTCAGGGCCGCACGCACCGCCGGAAGGACTCGCGCAGGATCTCCTCGAACGTCGCGTTTGGGCCCACGTGGGCACTCGCGGCATCGACCGCCGGGCGCGCGACCGACGATGGCCACCCCGAAGTCGTGAGCGCCTTGATCAGCTCGGTCCGGCGTGCGGCGGTCTGGTACTTCGGCGACAGAGGGAGCGGTCCATTCTCTCGCTCGCTCGGTACAGCCACCTGAGTTGCACGCGGCGCGTCCGGATCGGATGCGATGACGTTGCGCATCGAGAGGGCGGCGCGCGGCTCGGACGAAGTGACGTTGCGCATCGCGAGGGCCGCGCGCGGTTCGGACGAAGTGACGTTGCGCAGCGCGAGGGCCGCGCGCGGTTCGGACGAAGTGACGTTGCGCAGCGCGAGAGCCGCACGTGGTTCGGACTCGGTGACGTTGCGCAGCGCGAGAGCCGCACGTGGTTCGGACTCGGTGACGTTGCGCAGCGTCGCGGCGTCATGTGAGGCGAACGGCTCGGGCACGGTGACGTTGCGGATCGTCTCGAGCGCATGTGGCGCGACGCCGCGAATCGTCAGCCGCCCTTCGTGATGCGCCGTGTGGCATGCGCTGCACCGAAGCGTCAGGTTCGACGGATCGTGCGAGCCCCCATTCGCACGCGAGACAACGTGATGGATCTCGAGGCCGCGCGCCGATCGACATCCCGGCGTCTGGCACACGCCCCCGTCGCGACGCCAGATCAAGCGCACCGTCGAGGGCGGAATGTCCTGCTTGGCGCGCCCCAGCGTGCCCACGTGGGCCGAGCCAACGTGCTGCGCATCGCAGCGCGCTTGCTCGAGTGTCGCGGCGCTCACCGGCACCTGCACGCCCGCGCCTTCCTGCGTCGCGCGATCGCAGCACGGACACACGGTGTAATAGATCTGGCTGCGTGCACGGCCGGTGTGCTCCGCGCGCGGCGCACCGTCGATGATGGTGCCGGCCATCGCCGCGAGCACCTGCGTGTCGGTCATGCGCGTACCGTGCTCCTCGTCGAGAACCTGACGCACTTGCCGCATCAGCGCGAACGTCGCGGCGTCGACCTCCTCGAACACGACGCGATACACGCGCGCTTGCTCGTCGGGCGGATCGTCGGGCAAGTCGCCCGGCCGATGCCCCGCGACGAGCTTCTCGATCTGGCGCACGTTCTTGCCACGCGTGGCGTCGCGCCACGCGGACTCGGTACGCGGTGTCGCCACACGAACGAGCTCGCGAATCGCCGAGTGAAACAGCTCGCCAGTACGGAGCGCCTCGCTCAGCTCCGGCAGATCTCCGAGAGCACGCGCCACGCGCATCCGATCGTGGCCCGTGCGCGGCCCATAGCCGACCTCGCGCTCGAGGTAGTCGACCATCGAGACCATGGCGAAGCGTTCCCAGATCTGGAGGTGCTCGGCTTCGCGCAGCCATCGCGCCTCTTCCGCGTCGAGCGCAGCTTTGCGTATCGCGATGCTCCTCAGCTCCGCATGACGACGTGCCAGCGCTCACCCACGGTGTCAGTGGCATCGGCCGCCTGGCGCTCATCGAGCGCTCCGCGTTCATTGCCTTGCCTCGCTGTCGTAGTGCGTACAGCTCGTTCACCTGCGCTTCCGCGCCCCTCGCGCTCGGATGCGTTCCCACTCTCGAGCCATCCCTCGATTGCGCTTCCGTACTCGACCGTTCCATCCAACATCACACACTCCTCGTCGAAGAATGCGTTGTTCTATCATGCACTTTCTCGCGCTCAGATTCGACGTGAAGCCGAGGTGCGACGAAATCCTCGTCGAGGAACGACGTGCTTCGTTCTGCGCGCGTCTACGACGACGCGAGACATGTTTCTCGTCCGTGATCGTTTTCATCGCGCACAACGCATTCTAACGCGCGCTGATCTCGTCAAGCGATTTCTTCAGCGAGATCGCATTCTCTCGACGAAGAACTCGCGATCTGGTCGATCGAGATCTTACTGACAACAACCGCATGAGTGCTCGCGTTCGAGATCCATCGAGAAACTCCCGAACGTCACATCGACGGGCAAGGTTGTCCCGCGGAGCTCGGCGGAAGACGGCGCGACATCACCCCCGCCACATCCGAGGATAGGTCGAGCTGCCCCGCACAGTGCCCACGTGGGCGCAGTCGAGGCGGCGCCCTTCGACCATGTTCGTGCAGCTTCAAGCGCCTCGCCGCATCGATCTCGATCGCTTCAGCCGCGCGCCTCGCCGCATCGTTCTCGATCACATCGACAGCGACGAGCTGCCCCGCGCAGTGCCCACGTGGGCGCAGCCGGCGCTCGCGATGTCCGACGATCGAACATCGTCTCCAACGCGATCCGTGGAGATCCTGCCAAACGACAACAGCCCGGACGTTCCCGTTCGAGATCCATCGACAAACTCCCGACCGTCGCAGCAGCCTTCTCTTCACTCGAGATCAGAAACGATCCGGCGACGAGCGCTCCAGCAATGCCCACGACGCTCCACGCGATCCACGCGCGCGAGCGTCGGGCGGCAACAGTCGTGCATGGCGACGGGAGTATGGCCAGCCATCGACCGTGCACGGGGATGTTTCACAACTCGCAACAGTCCTGCGGGATCTTGGTGCGAGTAGAGTTGCGATCGTGAAAGCACGGCAGCTCCACTCCACGCTCACGCCCGAAGGAACCATCCGCCTGTCGATCGACGAGGTCGAGCTCGGCGACACGCTCGGTCCCGACGAGGTGATCGTCCGCGTCGACGCGGCGCCCGTGAACCCGACGGACATCTTCCTGCTTCTCTCGGGCGCGGACCTGTCTCGCGCGACCGTGACCGACGGGGCCGTCGTCGCGCCGGTGCCGCCGATCATCCTCTCGGTCTTCGCGGGGCGCGTCGGTACGCCGCTCCCCGTCGGCTCCGAGGGCGCCGGCACGATCGTCGCCGCCAACGATCCCTCGCTCGTCGGCAAGATCGTCGCCACGAACGGCGGAATGTTCGCGACGCATCGCAAGGTGCGCCTCGCGGGCGTGCGTCCGTTGCCCGACGGGCGAACCGCCGAGGAGGGCGCGTCCTCGTTCGTCAATCCGATGACAGCGCTGAGCTTCGTGGAGACGATGCGCGCCGAGAGTCACACCGCGATCGTTCACACGGCCGCCGCCTCGAACCTCGGGCAGATGCTCGTGAGGATCTGCGCCGCGGACGGCGTACCGCTCGTGAACATCGTGCGCCGCCCCGAGCAGGTCGAGCAGCTGCGCGCGCTCGGAGCGCAGCACGTCGTGAACAGCGCGGCGCCGACATTCTCGAACGACCTCGTCGAAGCGATCGCCGCCACCGGCGCCACGCTTGCCTTCGATGCGATCGGCGGTGGCATCCTGCAGACGCAGATCCTCGACGCGATGGAGCGCGTCGCGAGCAGATCGATGACGGCATTTAGCCACTACGGCTCGTCCACGCACAAGCAGCTGTACGTGTACGGATCGCTCGATCGCAGCCCGACGATGCTCGTGCGTACGTTTGGCCTCGCGTGGAGTGTGAGCGGCTACCTCGTGATGAACGCCCTGCGCAAGCTCGGACCCGAGGTGGCAGCGCGCATGACCTCGCGCGTGATGAACGAGCTCACCACCACGTTCGCGAGTCGGTACACCGCGCGCATCGCGCTCGATCAGCTGCTCGACCTCGACACGCTCCGCACGTGCGAGAAGATGGCGACCGGTGAGAAGTTCTTGGTCGCGTCGTGACCGCGCTGCGCGACACGTTGCTCGGACAGCTCGACATCGCGTGGCAGCTCACTAGCTATCACCTCGACGGGCTGACTACCGACGCGTGTTTGTGGCGACCCGCGCCGCGCGGGCTTCACGTCGTTCGCGCTGGCGATGTTTGGCGCGCGGAGTGGCCAGAGTCCGAAGGCTACGACATAGGACCGACGAGCATCGCGTGGATTACCTGGCACATCACGTTCTGGTGGAGTATGGCGATCGATCACGCGTTCGGCGCGAAGACACTCGCGCGGGAACACGTGACCTGGCCGGGCAACGCCGAGGCAGTGCGATCGACGATCGCGGATCTGCATGCACGGTGGCGCGAGCAGATCGGCACTCTCGACGACAATGCGCTGCGCGAGCGTCGAGCTACGTGGCCGATCGATCGCCCGCTCGGCGAGATCGTCGCGTGGGCGAACCTCGAGCTGATGAAGAACGCCGCGGAGCTCGGCTACGCGCGGTTCCTGTACGCGGTTCGCTAGTCGCAGATATAGTCGGCGCGTGAAGGAATCTTCGGCTCGAGTCATCGCGGATCTCGAAGAGCTAGCGAAGCTCACGTCCAACGAGCGGGGCGCGCAGCGCGTCGCGTGGGGCCCCGTGTGGCGCACGACGCGCGAGTGGTTCACCAAGAAGATCGAGTCGGAGCTCGGCATCACGCCGCATCGCGACGGTGCCGCGAACCTCTGGGCAACGCTCCCCGGCGCGTCGACCAGGAGCATCGTCCTCGGGAGCCACCTCGATTCGGTGCCCGGCGGCGGATGGCTCGACGGCTGCTTGGGCGTGCTCGCCGGCCTCGAGGCGCTGCGTCGTGCGAAGGCGGCAGGGAACCAACCGCTCACGCTGCACCTCGTCGATTGGGCGGACGAGGAGGGCGCGCGGTTCGGGCGCAGCCTCACCGGATCGGCAGCGTCAGCCGGGGCGCTCGACGCGCACGCGGAGCTCGCGAACCTCGTCGATCGCCAGGGCGTGAAGCTGCCCGACGCTCTCGCCGAGAACGGCATCACGCTCGATTCCATGGGCACGGCGGCGAAGTACTTCCAGACGCTCGACGCGCTCGCGTACCTCGAGCTGCACATCGAGCAAGGGCCGGTGCTCGAGGAGATGAAGGCGCCCGTCGGTGTGGTGCTCGGGACAATGGGCGTCGAGCGGTACAACCTCCGCTTCGTCGGGCAGGCCGCGCACTCGGGCGCAGCGCCGATTCACTTGCGCAAGGATGCGTTCCTCGCAGCCGCGGAGTTCGCGCTCGGTTGTCGTGACATCAGCATCGAGCACTCGGGCAAGACGCCAAAGACGCGCGTGGTCGCGACGTGCGGTGTCGTGAAGGTGGAGCCGAACTTCGTCACGGCGGTGCCCGGTTCGACGGAGATCTCGATCGATCTGCGCGCGCTCGACGCGAAGGTACTGAAGCGCATGCTCGCGGATGCAAAGGCAGTGGCGAGCAAGGCGGCGAAGAAGCACTTGGTGAAGGTCGAGTGGAGCCCGCTGCTTCACATCACGCCGCGGCTCTTCGACGAGAAGCTCATGGCGATCATCCGCACGGCGGTCAAAGAGGTCACGGGCAAGGCGCCCGAGATTCCGTCGGGACCGTTGCACGACGCGGCCGAGATGGCGGCCGTGTGCCCGACGGCGATGGTGTTCGCGCAGTCGAGCCCGGGCATCTCGCACACGCGGTTCGAGGACACGCCGCGGCCGGCGCTCGACAAATCGATCCGCGTGTTCCTCACCGCGGTCGAGCGCACGATCGCGCAGCTGTCGTCGGGGAAGGCGATCTCCAAGACGGCAAAACCGAAGCGCGCGGCCTGATACCGGTGAGCTCGCAACTCGTCTTCATCTGTGGCGGTCGAGGCACGCGATGGCCCGGTCGTCCGGCGGGCGTGCACAAGAGCATGATCGAGCTCCGCGGCGAGCCGCTCGTGGGGCGCTTGTGGCGACAGCTCCGCGCGTACCACACGAGCAGCGCACCGCCGGTGGTGGTGTGCACTGGTGACGACGCGATCGTGTCGGCGTACTGCTCGACGCAGCTGTCGGCGACCATCGTGCGGCAAGCGGTTCCGGACGGCGTCGCGAACGCGTTTCGCCTCGCGGGGCCACTCCTTCGCGGGCCCGCGCTCGTCGTGCTCGGTGATGTCGTCATCGATGGGTCGCTCGGCGCGCGGCCGGCGGCGCCAGCACTCGTCCTCTGGCGTGCGGCTCCACTGGCGGTCACGACACGCAACTTCGGTGTGGTCCTCGAT
>JAEYYV010000248.1 GCA_023428295.1 Pseudomonadota bacterium | reverse complement strand
CTCGTACTCCGCGAGGCGCGCCATGGCGTCGTCGGGCTTCTGCGTCGATTGATCGATCACGACGATCTCGAACGAGTCGTGATCCTGCGCGAGCAACGCGCCGACGAGCTCGCACAGCGCCGGCAGGCGATTGTACGAACGGATGATCACCGAGAGGCGTGGCGACATCACGTGGTCACGAGATACGGCGTGCCACCTCGACGCGCGACCTCGCCGAGTTGGAAGCGCAAGCGGATGTGCTCGGGAACGATGACGAGCGCGGTGATGACGCCACCGATCAACATGCCGAGATAGATGACCCAATACGCGTCGAGGAACGTGAGCCCGAGCGCGGCGAGGTTGATGAAGTCGCGCGTCTTGATGGTGAGCAACCACAGCCCGACGAGCCGCCAGCCCTTGGACTGCAGCTTCGGCGCGCGCTGCTTGGGGCGCAGTCCGACGCCGCGCGGGCCGTCCGCGACCTCGAGCGTCCCGATGTAGAACTGCGAGCCACCGACCTTCGCGACGACGATGCAGTAGTAGTAGATGGCGTAGATCGACGCGATATACGCGAGCGTCCCGACCCAGATCGAGTGGACGACCCACGGCGTGTAATAAGCGTCGGGGTGCATCGCGAACACGTGGTACGCGATCGCGACGAAGTACGCGGTGGTCGTGATCTCGTCGACGACGGTGTCGATCCACGCGCCGGCCGACGAGTAGACGAGCTTCAGCCGCGCGATCTCACCGTCGCATCCGTCGAGCACGCCGGCGAAGAAGATGATGGCAGCGCCCCAGATGAGGTTTGCTTGCCCCGGTTGCGCGGTCAGGTAGCACCCGAGGAGCCCGAGCACTCCGACGGCGACCGAGATCTGGTTGGGCGTGAACGGTGTCCACACGAGCAAGCGCGTGAGCGGACGAGAGAGCGGCCGGTAGCAGTGCTTGGTGACCGGGTTGTCTTCCTTCTTGATGTTCAGGCGGAGCAACATCTGCGTCGCGCCCGCGCGCTCGGCGGGCGTGGTCGCCGGATGCACCGCGATGTCGCCGTGTACGATCCGCTCGCCATCGATCGTGGGCTCGGTCCCCGCCGCGATCGCCGCGATCACGTCGGAGGCGTCGCCCGCCACGTACAGCGCGCCCGCGTATGCGCCGGTTTCGGAGACGGCGATGCGTCGATCACCTGCACCGGCAAGCAGCGGTTCGATCAGCGGTTCGATCAGCGGCTTGTGAACGACCTGATCGCCCGCGCGCACGACGACGAGCGCAGCATCGCCGCGGTCTTGGTTCCACGCGACGATACCCTCGGCCGCCTCGGGCGAATCCACGACGTAGACGCGCCGCGCGCCGCACTTTGCGACGACGCGTTTGCCGCGCTCGACGAGTGTCAGCCCCATCACGCGAGCGCGTGCATGCGGCGAGTCGGCGAGGACAACGGCGTCGAAGGGCATGATCGCGGTCCCGCATGAACTAACGCGATCTCGGCTCACCGACAATAGTGTTTCAGGGCACTAAGCGGTATACGCCGCACCGGTGGCCACGTCTCGATTGCCGTTCGCAGAGCGCTTGGCAGCGTGGCTCGACCACGCGCGCGTCGGCGTGCTGTTGCTCTCGGCCATGATCGTGGCGGCGTGCGCATTTCTCGCGACCGGCCTCGAGGTTCGATCGGACCTCACGAACCTCCTCCCGAGCGAGCAGAAGTCGGTCCGAGACCTGAACACCGTGCGCGATCACGCGCGTCCGTTCGGCACGGTGCAGATCGTCGTCGAGTCCGACAGCGCCGATCTCGTCACACGCGCGAGCGAAGGCCTCGCGCTGCGGTTCGCGAAGCTTCCTGCGAACCTCGTGTCGCAGGTGTCGATCGACGACGGTCCGCGCCAGCGCTTCGTGTGGACCAACCGGTTCCTGTTCGCGGATCTGAAGGATCTCGTCGACGCGCGCGATGCCCTCCAGAAGCGCATCGACGACACGAAGATCCGGAGCAACCCGCTGTTCATCGGTCTCGACGACGACGATGCGCCGGCCTCTCCGGACAGCGATCGCATCGCGGAGCTCGAGAAGAAGCTCGTCGAGCTCGAGACCAAAGCGAAGCACCCGGCACCACGCGCCGCGACCGACGGCACGCTGCGCCTGCTCGCGATCCAGACCTCGTTCTCCGCGTCCGATGCGGGCAAAGCGAACGCGCTGACCTCGCTGGTCAACCGCGCGATCGCCGAGGTGCGCGCGGAGGTTGGCGGCCACGTGTCGTTCGGCCTGACCGGCAACGTGACGCTCGCGCAGCACGAGCACGACTCCGTGCTGTCCGGCATGACTCGCTCGCTGATCATCACCGTGCTCCTCGTCGGCGCCGCGCTCGTCATCTATTACCGCTCGGGGCGTCTCGTCCTCGCGATGCTGTGGGCGCTGGCTGTCGCGGTGCTCGGCACCTTTGCTCTCGCGCAAGCGCTGATCGGTCACCTGAACGTGATGACGGCGTTTCTGTTCGCGATCGTCATCGGCAACGGCATCAACGCGTCGCTGATCCTCGTCGCGCGCTTCCTCGAGGAAGTGCGCGCGAACCCCGATGGCGACACCAAGGACGCGATCGCCGTCTCGATCCGCGAGGCCATGCCCGGCACGCTCGCCGCCGCGGCGACCGCCGCCATCGCGTACGCGTCGCTGATCATCACCGACTTCCGAGGCTTCCGTCAGTTCGGAATGATCGCCGGCGTCGGCATGGCGCTCACGTGGATCACCACGTTCACCGTGCTGCCGTCGCTGCTGTTCGTGCTCGCGCGACGCGGGCACATCAAGCGGACGGCGCCGCCCGCGCTCGGCGAGGTGATGGCGCGGCTGCACCCCAAGAACGATCGCCGCGCGCTCGTGGTGTTCGCCCTGATCACCGCGATCTCGGCGGCGATCACAACCGTGTACATCGCGCGCGATCCGTTCACGCGCGATTGGCGCGACCTCCAGTCGTCGACGCCCGAGATCGACGCCGCGACCGACCTCTACGCGACGATGCGCGCGAAGCTTCCGTCGAGCGGCGAGCTGACAGGGCAGGCGTATCAGCTCGTGTTCCTCGTCGAGAAACGCGAGGACGTCGCGCCGCTCGTCGCGTACCTGCGAACCGCGGACAAGGATCTACCGGGCGACAAGAAGTGGATCCGCGACGTGTTCTCCGCGGACGATCTGTTGCCGTCGCAGCAAGCGGAGAAGATCGCCGTGCTCGACGAGATCCGCGCGATGCTCGATCAGCCCGAGGTCTCGGGCGAGCTGTCGGCCGAGGAGCGCGACACGCTCGCGAAGCTGCGTCCGCCGGACAATCTGCGTCCCATCACCGACGCCGATGTTCCGATCGAGCTCGCGTGGCCGTTCGTCGAGCGCGACGGAACGCGTGGTCGCCTCGTCGTGCTGCGCGGTGCGATCCGCCTCGACTCGTTCAACGTCGATCACCGGCGCGAGTTCGCCACCCGTACCCGCGCCTTGACGCTCCCTGTTCCCGCGGTCACCGCCGGGGAGTCACTGATCGTCAGCGACATCATCGAGACGATGGAGGCCGACGCGCCGAAGATGATCCTGTTCGCGCTGTTCGGCAGCATGCTCGCGGTGTTCTTCGTGATCGGCTTTCGGCGGCACGGACTGGTGACGATCGCGTGCGGCCTCGCGGGCGTGGTCGTGATGATCGCGGCGTGCGCGCTGGCCGGTCTGCCCGCGCACTTCCTCGACATCATCGCGGTGCCGATCACCATCGGGATCGGGATCGACTACGCGGTGAACCTGGCCGCCCGGGATCGGCTCGATGGTCATCGCGGATCGCTGTACTTGCTTCGCACCACGGGTGCGACCGTCTTCCTCTGCTCGTACACCACGGCCGTCGGCTACGGGACGCTGCTCCTGTCCGCCAACGGAGGCATCCGAGCCTTCGGTTTGGCCGCCCTGCTGGGCGAAGTCACCTGCTTGGTCGTGGCTCTGATCGCTGCTCCCGCGTGGCTCGCAGTTCTGCGGAATCGCCACCGAAAGCCGCGAACGTCCGCCTAATACCACTGGAATTTGGTGTGGCGAGGATGCTACACCGCCCCGTCAACCCACCCGCCACCGCGGAAATGACCATGCGACGTGCCGAACCCATTCTGTTCACGCCCGGCCCCGTACGGACTCCGCCACTGGTCGCGGAATATTTGGCCCGACCGCCCTGCAACTACCATCGGCAGGACGCGTTCAGCGAGATGTTCGTCGCCACCGAGCGCGATCTCAAGACGCTGATCGGGATCCAACAGGGCGACGACTACCACGCCACGATCCAGACCACGACCGGCACCGGCGCGAACGAAGCGTGCCTGCTCGCGTTCCAGCCGCACGGCAAGGGACTCATCGCGAGCAATGGCTTCTTCGGCGAGCGCTGGATCGATCAGGCGCGACAGAACCAGATCGATCACGTCGTGTTGCAGACGCCGAGCGATCGGCCGCTCGATGCCGATGCGATCGGCGCCGCGCTCGACGCCGACCCGTCGATCCGCTGGGTGTTCTTCACGAGCCACGAGACGCGCACGGGGCTGAAGAATCCGTTCGAGGCGATCGGTCGCGCGTGCAAACAGCGCGGTGTGCTCGTCGGTGCCGACGCCATCTCGAGCGCGTACGCGTATCCGATCGATATCGAGGCGTCGCAGATCGATCTCGTGACCGCCTCGAGCGCGAAGGCGATCATGGCGGCGCCGGGCCTCGCGATGACGTTCGTGAAGAAGTCGTCGATCGCCGAGATCAAGGCCAAGGGCACGCCGCGCGGGTACTACTTCGACCTGATCGCGGAGACCGAGCGACAGATCAACGATCGACAGACGCGGTTCGCGCAGCCGGTCGTGCTTCACGCGGCGCTTCGCGCGGCATGCACGCACCTGCAAGAGGTCGGCATCGAGAACCACATGGCGCGCATCCAGCGCCAGATGCAGGTGCTCATCGAGTCCCTCGGAGCGATGGATCTGCACCCGCTGCTCGACGCGAAGCTCCGCTCGAACATCGCGGTCAACTTCCGTCTCCCCGTCGGACTTCCGTACAGCGACTTCGCGACACGGATGGAGCAGCTCGGGTACTACGCGCTGTACGGCATTCCGGGCGACCAGACCCACTTCCAGCTCTCGACGATCGGCCACCTGACCGACGACGACGTGCGGGGGTGTTTGAAGGCTCTCGGACAGGTGTTCGGCCGCTGACGCCGTCTACCGTGGTGATGAAAAATCATCACCCCGACACCACCGTATGTCATCGACATTTTGGATGTGTCGCTCCTGTGTCCCCGTGGCAACGATCTTGCGTAAGCATCTGCGACCTTGGTAGAAAAGCCCACCACCGTGATCCGACGTCTGGGTTCGCACACCGGTAAACGTGTTCTGTTCGGCTACGACCGCTACCTCGCGTCGTCCACGCCGGACCTCGAAGCGTATCGGATGGTGCTGTCGGCCTTCGGCGAGGTCGTCGATACCGTCGACCACGGTCGCCTCCACTACCTCACCTCGGCGGAGCTGGTCTGCCGCGGCATTCAAGCCGACCCCGATGCGGTCGGTGTTCTCTGCTGCGGCACCGGCATGGGCATGTCGATCGCGGCGAACAAGTTCCACGGCATCTACGCGGCGCGCTGCACGAGCGTCGAGGACGCCGAGCTCGCGCGTACGATCAACAACGCCAACGTCGTGTGCATCGCGTCCAAGTACGGCCTCGCGCTGAACGGTCAGATCCTCCAAGCGTTCGCCACCACGCCGTACACCGGTCGCAAGCTCGAAGAGCTCGAGTACATCACGTCGTTCGAACAGCCGACGTTTGTCGCGGCGCCCACGCAGCCCGGCGTTCCTGCGGGCCCGCGCACGCTTCGTCGTACGGCGTAGAGAGGTCTATGGCCCCGACCAAGCGGATGTTCGGGGTGAAGGACATCTTCACGACGATCAACCTGCTCGGTGGTGTCGTCGCGATCTGTCTGTGCATCGACGGGCGTCCGTGGGAGGCCGGCATCGCGGTGATGCTCGGCTACCTCTGCGGGGACACGCTCGATGGATACGTCGCGCGCAAGCTCGGCACCGCGAACGCGTTCGGCGCCGAGTACGACACGATCGCGGACCACCTCTCGCACGTCGTCGCGCCGGCCGCGATCGTCTACACGGTCTACAAGGATGCGGGGCTGCTGCCCGCGCCGTGGAACCAGGTGCTCGCGATCGCCTTGTGTGCGTCGGTGATCGTGGCGGTGTCCGTTCGCCACGCGCGCAACATCGTCGCGCCCGTCAGCTACAAGGGCATCTGGACCGGCCTCCCGCGCTCGGTGGTCGGCTTTCTCGCGATCGGCTACTGCAACGCCACGCTCGCGCCGCACGTGTGGGGCGGCTACTGGGTCGGCGTGGTGCTCATCCCGCTGATGTCGTTCGCGACGCTCACGTACTGGCCGTTCCCGAACCATCACCTGAAGCGCGCCAAGGGCGGACACTGGTGGTACGTCAACGCGCTCGTCTGGGCGTTCTTGTTGTCGAGCGTCGCGGTGATCTTCATCAAGCCGAAGTTCACGTTCGATCTGCTCACCTTCTGGATGGTCGGCTACTCGCTCGGTGCGTGGATGTCACTCACGCCGGAAGAGCGCGTGAAGCACCGCGCCGTCGTCGCCGAAGCCAAAGCGATCGCAGGCTGACATGTCCGCTCGCTCCATCGCGTGCTGTATCAGCGTCGTGATCGCGATGGCAGCGTGCGGCAATCGAGCCGCGGCACCGACGCGCGACTGGAACGTACCTGCCGCCAAGCTCGGGACCGAGCCGCCGTTCGCGTCGCCAGGAGAGCGCGTTCGCTATCGCGTGACCGCGCTCGGGCTCGAGCTCGCTGCACTGTCGATGGGCGTCGGCGACGTATCGCCGCTCGAGGGCAAGCAAGCGGTGGTGGTGCAAGCCGTCGCGGAGTCCGTGGGGCTCGCGGCGCGCGTGAAGCCGGTGCGCGTCGAGTTCACGTCGTGGATCGACGTCGCCACGGGGTTGCCTCTCCTGTTCCGCGCGGTCGAAGCGCAAGAAGTGATCGAGGCGCGGTTCGGCAAGCTCGCCGAGAAGAAGTTCCCGATCTCCACGCAGGTCGCCGATCAGCCCGAGAAGATCGAGATGCAGGCCACGAACGGTCAGCCGCTCGAGCTACTCGGTGTGCTCCTCGTGCTGCGCTCGTGGGACGACAAGGTCGGCGCGTCGCGCACGTTCGAGGCCGTTCGATCGAGCTACATGTGGCGCATGCAGGCGACGCTCGTCGCGCGCGAAGCGATCTCGACCGAGCTCGGCGAGCTGCCGACGGTGAAGTTCGATGCGGTGAGTCGGCGCTTGATGCGCGACGGATCGATCGATCAGGGAACCGAGCCGCGAAAGTTCAGCGTGTGGATCTCCGACGACGCGGATCGCGTTCCGCTGCTCATGGTGGCGGAGACCGACTACGGCGATATCAAGATCGAGATCGTCGACTACGCAGCGGGAAAACCTCTCGCTTCGTTGTAGTCGCGTCGTTTTTTTGGGTGAGCGCCAGCGCACGGCAGTTCTATCAACCGGTTGCGGCGGGGGATCACGGTACCCTCACCGAAACCTTCCGAGCCGCATCGGCCTATTTGCCTAGAATCCTAGGAACGCGATGAATGGCTCCATCCTCGTCGTCGACGATGACTTCGACACAGCGTCCCTGTTCGCGGACGGGCTGCGACGACGCGGCCTCAATGTGAGCGAAGTCTTCTCCGGCAAGCGCTGCTTGCAGCGCCTGTCCGAACAACACGTCGACGTCGTCGTCACGGATATCCAGATGCCGGAGATGAACGGCATCGAGCTCTGCAATCAAGTGCGCGAGCTCCATCCGGACGTGCTGTCGATCGTCGTCACGGGATACGGCTCGATCGACAACGCGATCGACGCGATCCGCGCGGGCGCGTACGACTTCATCACGAAGCCCGTAAAGATCGACGCACTCGCGATCGCGATCTCGCGCGCGCTCGAGCACATCTCGCTGAAGCGGGACGTGCTCAGGCTCCGCCAGACGATCGGCGCGGGGACGCCGGTCGGAATGATCGCGGGGGCGAGCCCGGCGATTCGCGACACGATCGAGCTCGTCGATCGCGTGGCCAAGAGCGACGCCACCGTGCTCATCACGGGCGAGTCGGGGACGGGCAAAGAGCTCGTCGCGCGCGCCTTGCACGAAGCATCGGATCGCAAGAGCGAGCCGTTCGTCGCCATCAACTGCGCCGCGATGCCAGCGCCGCTCCTCGAGAGCGAGCTGTTCGGGCACGTGCGCGGCGCGTTCACCGACGCGAAGCAGGATCGTCCGGGACTGTTCGTGCAGGCCAAGAAGGGCACGCTGTTCCTCGACGAGATCGCGGAGATGCCGCTCGAGATGCAGGCGAAGCTGCTCCGCGTGCTGCAAGAGCGTGTCGTGCGGCCGGTGGGCAGCGACGAGGAGGTGCTGTTCGAAGGCCGCGTGATCGCCGCGACGAACCGCCGCCTCGAGCACGAGGTCGCCGAGAAGCGATTCCGCGAGGACCTCTTCTATCGCATCAACGTCGTCTCGATTCCGGTGCCGCCACTGCGCGCGCGCCAAGGCGACGTGCTCACGCTCGCACAGCTGTTCCTGACGCGCAGCGCGCTCCGCAACCACAAGCAGGTCGTGGGCATCTCGCCCGCCGCCGCCCGCATGCTGCAAGCGTACGACTGGCCGGGCAACGTGCGCGAGCTCGAGAACTGCATGGAGCGCGCGGTCGCGCTGAGCCGCCTCGACGAGATCACCGTCGAGGAGCTGCCGAAGAAGATCCAAGAGCACTCCACCACCAAGCTCGTCCTCGGCGAGACGCCACCCGAGATGATCACGCTCGCAGAGATGGAGCGTCGCTACGTGCACCGCGTACTCGACCTGGTCAATGGCAACAAGACGCACGCCGCGCGCGTGCTCGGCATCGATCGCCGCTCGCTGTATCGCCGCCTCGCCGTCACCGTCGAGTCCGAGCCGGGCGCGAGCGGCTCGTCGGAATCCGCGTAGCGCCGAGCCGTCGACACTCACTCTACGTGCTCGGTCGCACGATGGGGCAACCGGGCACGGCTCCGGGGTGACCAACCGTCGGAGAACCTGTGCTAGCGTCCCTCCAAGCCTATGGGGAACACGGTTCGTACCGCGCTCGCGGTTCTTGTCTTTGGAGTACTCGGATGTGGTGGCGCTGGCGCCGGAAAGATCATGGCGGACACGCCTGCGCTTCCGTATCTCGCGCCCGATGTCGACGAGATCACGGGCATCGATCCCGACGAGGAGCCCGAGGAGGCCGAGGAGAAAGAGACCGCACCGGCGCCCGCACCGGCGGCCGCAGCGCCTGCTCCGGCGCCGGCACCCGTCGCGGCAGCCGCCCCGGCAGCGGCGGCAAAGCCCGCGACCAAGGCGGCGGGGGCCAAGGCCGCAGCGCCGGCCAAGCCCACCGCGCCGAAGACCACGCCCGGCGCCGAGAAGGCCCCGGCACAGAACCCGCAATAGCTGGCGCCCACGATATGTGCGGCATCATCGGTTACGTCGGTTCTCGTCAAGCAACTCCCATTCTGATCGGCGGGCTCCGCAAGCTCGAGTATCGCGGCTACGACTCCGCCGGTGTGTCGGTGATCGACGACGGTGCTGCGCGCATCGTGCGTTGCCGCGGCAAGCTCGGCGCGCTGGAGACCAAGCTCCAGAAAGAGCCGGCGCCTGGAACGATCGGCATGGGCCACACGCGGTGGGCCACGCACGGCCGCCCGTCCGACGAGAATAGCCACCCGCACAAGGCCGGACCGATCAGCGTCATCCACAACGGCATCATCGAGAACCACCTGGCGCTGCGCTCCGAGCTCATCTCGGCGGGGGCCACGTTCTCGTCGGAGACCGACACCGAGATCTTCGCTCACCTCGTCGAGCGCGCGCTGATCGATGGCGCACCGGACCTCACGACCGCGGTGCGAAGGTCGCTCGCAAAAGTGCGCGGCAGCTTCGCGTTCGTCGTCATGTCGGACAAGGAGCCGGGCACGCTCGTCGCGGCCAAGAACTCGTCGCCGCTCGTCGTGGGCCTGGGCGATGGCGAGAACTACGTGGCGTCCGATGTCACGGCGATCCTGTCCGAGACGCGTCGCGTGATCTTCGTCGAGGAAGGCGAGATGGTCACGGTCACGCGCCAGGGCGTGTCGATCACCGACTTCGACGGCGTGCCGCACCACCGCGAGGCCAAGACCATCACGTGGTCGGCGGTGCAGGCAGAGAAGGGCGGCTACAAGCACTACATGCTCAAGGAGATCCACGAGCAGCCGCGCGCCGTCGCGGACACGCTCGTCGGTCGCGTGGATCTCGAGAACGACGACGCGTCGCTCGATGGCGTGAAGCTCGATGTCGCCAAGATCAAGCGCATCATCTTCATCGCGTGCGGCACGAGCTATCACGCGTCGCTCGTCGGCGAGTTCATGGTGGAGTCGCTCGCGCGAATCCCCGTCGAGGTCGACCTCGCGAGCGAGTTCCGCTATCGCGATCCGATCCTCGGCCCCGAGGATCTCGTGGTCGCGGTCAGCCAGTCCGGCGAGACGCTCGACACGATGGAAGCGATCCGCGAGGCCAAGAAGAAGGGCGCGCAGGTCTTCGCCATCTCCAACGTCGTCGAGTCCTCGATCCCGCGGCTCGCCGATCACTCGTTCTATACGCACGCGGGGCCGGAGATCGGCGTGGCGTCGACCAAGGCGTTCACCACGCAGCTCATCTCGATCGCGCTGCTCGCGATTCACCTCGGTCGCCGCACCAAAGCGCTGTCGCGCGAGCGTGCGCGCGAGATCCTGTCCGAGCTCGTGCAGCTGCCGGTCAAGATGCGCGACGTCGTCGAGTCGGGCGCGCAGATCCAGGCCATCGCTCGTCGCTACGGAAACGCGACGGGCACGTTGTTCCTCGGTCGCGGCGCGCAGTTCCCGATCGCACTCGAGGGTGCGCTCAAGCTCAAAGAGATCTCGTACATCCACGCCGAGGGCTACGCGGCAGGGGAGATGAAGCACGGCCCGATCGCGCTCATCGACGAGAACCTCCCGGTGGTCGTCCTCGTGCCGCGCGGTCCGTCGTACGAGAAGACGGTGTCGAACCTCGCCGAGGTGCGCGCGCGTCAGGGAAAGGTCATCGCGATCGCATCGCGCGGTGACAACGAGATCGGCGCGCACTCCGACGACGTCATCGTCATCCCCGACACCGCGCTCGAGCTGCAACCCGTGCTGACGGTGTTGCCGCTCCAGATGCTCGCGTACTACGTCGCGGACTTCAAAGGCACGGACATCGACCAGCCGCGTAACCTGGCCAAGTCCGTCACGGTCGAGTAGTGGCGAAAGCGCCCAAGTCGCCGACGTCGCAGCTCACGCACTTCGACGCTGCGGGAGCGGCGCACATGGTCGACGTGGGGAGAAAGCCCGAGACCGAGCGCGTCGGCATCGCGAGCGGCTACGTCGAGATGAAGCCGGCGACGATCGCCGCCGTGAAGGCGGGCACGATCGGCAAGGGCGACGTGCTCGGCATCGCGCGTATCGCCGGTATCCAGGCGGCGAAGAAGACCCCGGACTGGATCCCGCTCTGTCATCCGCTGCGCATCACCGGCGTGGATCTCGCGTTCGTCGTCGAGGACCAGCGCGTGGCGATCACGGCGACGGTGCGCGCCTTCGATCGCAGCGGCGTCGAGATGGAGGCACTCGCCGCGGTCAGCGCGGCCGCGTTGACCATCTACGACATGTGCAAGGCCATCGATCGCGGCATGGTCATCGGCCAGATCCGCCTCGAGGAGAAGCGCGGCGGTAAGTCCGGCACGTGGAAGCGCTGAGGCGCGCGAGAGCTTGCGAGCTCGACTCTCCTAGGGACCGACGTTCGCGGCAGTGCCGCCCAGGAGACCCGTGATCCACTGCGGCACGGTCATGCCGCCAGACATGGTCGTGTAGAGCTGCGACGAGCGCAGGATCGTGTGGCTGCTACCGCCGATGTAGAACGTGCCGAAGCCGGTGCCGACCGACGCGGCGTTGGTGCGCAGCTCCTCGAGCCCCGCTTGGTAGGCCTGCTGCGTGACGGCGTTGGGAATGTTGCCGCACATGTCGTAACCGCCGGCCCAGCCATAGCCCGCGAACGTGCGGATCGTCTGATCGCCGGTGCTCGAGAACAGGCCGGCCGTCATCGTCGGGAACTCGCGGCGCACGCTGTCGAACGCGGTGGCGATGAACGCGTCCTTGCCATCGCAGTCGCTGCCGCACTCGGCGACGAGCGTCTTGTCGAGGCCCCACGTGGTCTTCCACAGCTGCTGGAGGCACGGCGGAAACACCTCGCCAGACATCGGCGGACCGGAATCGTCGACGAGGACGACCGGTACATCGCCGAACGCGCGCTGCGTCTGTGCGAAGTTGACCGCGGCGCCGAAGCCACCCGCGCTCGCACCCGAGAGCAGCACCTGATCCGCCTCGAAGCTCGGCACGATGTGCGCGAGGAATGACGTGATGTTTCCGTAGCCGTTGAACGTGCGCAGCTTGTTGCCGACCATGGTCTCGGCGGCGCCGCCGTACACGTCACCGGAGCAGTACGGGATGTAGACCCACGTCCAGTCCGCGATCGGGTTGGCCGCGTTCTGGCGATCGAAGATGCCGCCGATCGTCGGCTGGTTCGGGCCGCGCGAGAACAGCTGCTCGCAGAACGAGTTGAAGCACGCGCCGCCACCCTCGAGGTAGATCGCGAGCTTCGTCGACGCGGGGTTGTAGTTGACGCTGAAGCCGGCGGGCGTGCCGTCGATGCACTTCGTGCCCGCGATCTCGAAGTACTGCCAGGTCATCGGCGTGGGCGAGAGCGGCTCGACCATCGTGCAGTCGGCGCGACAACCGTCGAAGTCGTTCGTGTTTCCGTCGTCGCACTGCTCGCCCATATCGAGCGAGCCGTTGCCGCACGTGGGATCGACGTCATCGCCGCCGGAGTCCGAGGAACAAGCGGCCGTCGCCGCGAGCAGGATGCAGAGTGCGCCGCGCATGTCGCGGAGCGTACACCTCTAGATAGATCCAGTGCGCTCGAACACGAGGAGCTCGCCGAGCGTGTCGTGGTCACGACTGCCGACGTGCACCATGCCCACGCGGCGGATCACGCCGAGCGATGCGAAGTGCCACGGGAACGTCGTCGCCTGCACCGCGCGGATGCCGGGTTGCGCGAGCGCCCACGATACGCACGCGTCGACTGCTTCGACGGCGAAGCCGCGGCAGCGCGAGCTCTCCTCGATCGAGTACGCGACCTCCGCGATCCCGGACGACGGCATGCCGTGAAACACGACCGAGCCGATCACGCGCGGCTCGTCGCGGATGAGGACGAGCGAGTCGCCCCACAGGCGCGTCGCTGGATCGGCGCGCAGCGCGGCGCGCGAGTAGGGGAAGCCAATCGCGACGAGATCGTCGTTGGGCCACTGCTCGGGGAAGCGCGCACCGACGACAGACTCCGCGCGCGACTTGTCGTGGTCGAGCACCGCTTCGATCGCGTCGAGCGTGATCGGCACGAGTCGCAGCCGGTCCGTGGTCAGCGCCGGCACGTCACGGCCCCGTCACGGCCAACCCGATGACGAGCCCGAGCTCGGACGGACCGAGGCCGATCATCGAGTAGCGAAGGTCGACGCTCAGCAGCAGCGCGCCGAGATATTGATCGACGCCGATGCTCGCGATCGGCCCGACGAACGTGCGCGTCATCTTGTTCGGGATGATCTGATCGGTGCGCATGATCATGCCGCCGGCGCGCAGCGTGATGTAGCGGCCCGGGTCCACGCCGGGCCGGATCCGGACGCCCGGCATGATGTCCATCTTGAGGATGAGCAGGTCGCTGTTGATGCGCGCGGCCTCGGCGCCCATCATCGTACCGAACGTCAGCGACCACTTCGCCGCCCAGTTCACGCGCTGCGCGTCGTCCATGGGCTGCCACGCCGCCTGCGCGCCGAGGAGATAGCCGTAGCCGAGGCGCTTCGCATCTGCGCCGGTGCCGCTCGCGGCGCCGAAGAAGCCACCGATCGATCCGGGCGGCAACGGGTCAGCGGACGCGGTCGACGCGAACAGCATCGCCGTGATGGCGAGCGCTGCACGCATCTAGAACTTCGAGGTCGTCGCGAGGAACGTCATCTTGTCGTTCGTCGCACGCAGGCGACGCGACAGCGTACGAACCCAGTTCCACAGCAGCTCGTACGCGAGGTCGCGATCGACGAACAGTAGATCCTCGAGGTCCTTCCGATTCACCACGAACAAGCGGCACTTCTCGTGGCACACGGCGGTCGCAGAGCGAGGCGCGTCGTCGATGAGCGACATCTCGCCGAAGTACGCGCCGGGGCGCAGCACGGCGAGCGCTTCCTCGCCCATGCCCGGCACGATGCGGCTGATGCGCACCGCGCCCTCGACGATCAGATAGAACTTATCGCCGGGCGAGCCCTCCGCGAAGATCGTCGCGGATGACTTGTACTGCTCCTCGAGGCCGATATCGACGACACGACGGAGGTGCGTGGCCGGCAGGCCGCTGAACATGTCGATCGCCGCCAGGATCTCCAGCGTCGACTTGCCCGTGAGATCCACCCGCTGCTTCTCGTCGTCGTCCGACATGCGCTCCTCAGCGTCCCATAGCGTGCACCGAAACGCAAAACGGCCCCACCCGCGAAGGTGGAGCCGCTCGGTGCCTTCTGCGACCCAGGTGCGATCAGCCAACCTTGAGGACGAGCAGGAGCGAGATGATGAGCGCGTAGATGACGAGCGACTCGATCAGCGCGAGGCCGAGAATCATCGGGCCGCGGATCTGGCCAGCGGCGCCCGGGTTGCGGGCGATGCCGTCGAGCGCGGCGGCGGCGGCGCGGCCTTGACCGAGGCCACCACCGAGGGCGGCGATGGCGATGCCGAGGGCAGCCGCCAACGCGATCAGACCGTAGTTCGACGCGAGGCCCTGCGCCTTGACGGCGGCTTCCTCGCCCGCGCCCTGCGCGAACGCGAGGCCGCACATGGCGACGAGGATGAAGAGGGACGAGATGGCGGTGGTAACAATCTTCTTGGTCTTCATGGTGGTTCTCCTGGTGGGTCGCTCGAGGCGCCGGTTAGTTAGCGTGCTTTGGATGCGGGGTAAAGGTCAGCGGGATTGAAAAGTTGTCGTCGTTCTCCGACGGAGATCTAGTGCTCTTCGTGCTCCATCGCCATGCCGATGTAGACCATCGCCAGCGTGCAGAACACGAGCGCCTGGATGAGGCAGATCAGGATGCCGAGGAGGAGGAACGGCACCGGGACGAGGACGGGCACCAGCGCGAAGAAGCTCATGACGACCTTGTGGTCCGCCATCATGTTGCCCATGAGCCGCACGGCCAGCGAGAGCGGGCGCGCGAAGTGGCTGATGAGCTCGATCACGACCATGAGCGGTGCGAGCGGGAGGCTCGGCCCGAGGAAGTGCTTGAAGTACGCGAGCCCGTGCTCCTTGACGCCATAGATGTGCGTCGCGAAGAACACGAGGAGCGCGATGCCGACGTTGGTCTTGAGCGTGTCCGTCGGCGCGGAGAAGCCGGGGATGAGCGCGAAGAGGTTGTTGAACAGGATGAAGAACCACAGCGCACCGATGAGCGGCAGGAACTTCGGCGCGTTCTTGGGCCCCATCGCGCCCTCGATCATTCCGTAGACCGACTCCGCCATGAGCTCGAAGAAGTTGCGCAGGTTCATCTTGCGCGGCGGAACGATGCCCTTGTCGGAGCTCTTGGTGCCGCGGAAGAACGACAGCGAACCCCAGATCACGAACAGCACGACGAGCAGCGTGATGAGGACGTGGGTCAGCGTGAACCCCGAGGGGAACATCGCGGTGCCCGCATGACGCGCGAGCTTGCCTTCCGCCCAGTGGTTCAGGTCGTGCCAGAACGCGAAGCGGTTGAGGTAATCGAACCAAGTTCCGTGTTCACCCATTGCTGTGCTCGCTATCTCCGTTCGGTGACCGGAGCGCCGAATAAGCCGCCTCGATGACGATGGAGATGATGAAGATCGAGTAACCGACCGTGAACGCGATGACGTTCAGCGGCAGGATCAATACGCAGAGCGCGACCGCGCCCATCAGGAAGAACATCTTGGGGAGCATCAAGAGCGACGAGTTGCTGCTCTTGCCGCTCGCTGCGTCCGTCGTCCACTTGATGACGAGCTTGCGGAGCACGAAGAAGTTCAGGCAGGTCAGCGCGCTTCCAGCCATGAGGCCGATGACGATCGCGCGATCTTGCGTGAACAATCCGACGAGGACCGTCACGACCGCGAGCGCGTAGTTCAGGCGCTCGATGCGGAGGATGCTCGGGCTAGCCACGGGCAGCCTCCTCGGCGTCTCGCGCCGCGGCGCGATCGGAGCGCTGCACCGCGCGAATGACTCCGCGCATCCCGGCGACGAGGCCGAGCACGAGGAACAGGATCATCATCCATGGCTCGGTGCCGATCTTTCGATCCAGCCAGTAGCCGAAGAGCATGCCGATGATGACCGAGATGCCGAGCTCGAGACCGACCGAGCTGTTCGAGAGGTACTCGAATGCGCGGCGGCCATCGCGCGCGGCAGGCGCGGCTGCGTGAGCCTTGTGAGCGATCCGCTCGCCGCGCGTCATGACGCTTCGATGCAGCGGCGTATGCGCAGATTCCTGCGACATATCGCCACGGTTGGACGGATCGGGCTGCATCAGCGGGGCCCAGGTACCACGCCGAAAACGCAGCGTCAATCGACCAAGCTGGCTCTCGCGGCGGTGATGATCTGATCGATGTCGTCGTCGGAATGCGCCAGTGACACGAACATCGCTTCGAACTGGCTCGGCGGCAGAAACACGCCGCGATCTCGCATGTTGCGGAAGAAGCTCCCGAACCGCGCGGTGTCGGCCGCTTTCGCAGACGCGTAGTCGGTGACGGGCGTTCCGCAGAAGAACAGCGTGAGCATCGAGCCCACGCGATTCATGACCGCGGGGATCTTCGCGTCGATCGCCGCCTGTAGCAGCCCGTCCCCCAAGCGCTTACCGAGCCGTTCGAGCTGATCGTAGGTGCCGGGCCGCCCGAGGATCTCCATCGCGCGCAGACCCGCGGCCATCGCGAGCGGATTTCCGGATAGCGTGCCCGCCTGATAGACAGGCCCGAGCGGCGCGAGCTTCTGCATGATGTCCGCGCGTCCGCCGAACGCCGCGGCCGGGAGCCCACCGCCGATCACCTTGCCGATCGTGGTGAGGTCGGGCGTGATGTTGTAGCGAGCCTGCGCGCCGCCATACGCGACGCGAAAGCCGGTCATCACTTCGTCGAAGATGAGGACCGTGCCGTGCTTGGTGCACGCGGCGCGCAGCCCTTCGAGGTAGCCAGGCGCCGGCACGACGAGGCCCATGTTGCCGGCGACCGGTTCGATGATCACCGCCGCGACATCGCCTGCCGCGAGCGCCGTCTCGACCGCCGCGAGGTCGTTGTACGGAACGACGAACGTGTCCTTCGCCGCACCCTCGGGCACGCCCGCAGAGCCGGGGATGCCGAGCGTCGCGGCGCCCGAGCCGGCCGCGACGAGCAGACAGTCCGCGTGGCCGTGATAGCCACCGTCGGCCTTGATGATGCGCGGCCGTCCGGTGAAGCCGCGCGCGAGCCGCAGCGCGGACATGGTGGCCTCGGTGCCCGACGACACCGCGCGGATCATCTCCATCGACGGCACCGCGGCGCGCAGCGTCTCCGCGAAGCGGACCTCGATCTCCGTCGGTGCGCCGAACGTGGTGCCCATCGACATCGTCTCTTTGATCGTGTCGAGGATCTCCGGGTGGCTGTGCCCGAGGATCAGCGGGCCCCACGACCCGATCAGATCGAGGTAGCGATTGCCGTCGGCGTCCCACACGGCGGCGCCATCGCCTTGCGCGATGAACACGGGATCCGCGCCGACAGAGCGGCACGCGCGCACGGGCGAGTTCACGCCGCCCGGAATGATCGCTTTGGCTCGCTCGAAGATCGCTTTGCTGCGGTCGATGGACATTGCGCCGAACGTAGCCCGGATCGGGGCACGGTACGACGCCTGCCGAGCACGATGGCGTCCACGCGTCTTGCGCGAGGAACACCACCGCTTGTCCGACGACGTGGAGGTCCGGACGACTAATCGGTGACGGCGTCGCGATAGACCGCGCGCAGCGCATCGCGCTGGACGCCCCATGCACCGCGCACGTCGAGATGGCGCAAGTGTGGGAACCTGGCGGCGACGAGCGCTTGGGTCGACGCGTCGCCAAGGGGGAGGTTCTTCAGCTCGAGGTAACGAAGGTTCGGCAGCAACCTAGTGCTCGCGAGCGCCGTGATGCTGGCGTCGCTGATCTCCTCGTTGTTCGCGAGCGTGAGCTTCTCGAGAGCGCCGAGCTTGCCGCTCTGCGCGAGCGCGGTGAGTCCTTCATCGGTGATCTCGCACGCGGACAGGTACAGCGTGCGCACGTCGCCGAGGTGCTTCCACGCGGCGAGCGCGCTGCATCCCTCGTCGCCGATCGGGTTGTTCGTGAGGCAGAGCCGCTGCAGCGAGGGCAGGGCGTTCTTCATCATGCCGAGGCCGTCGCTCGAGAGCCCGTTGCCGCTCACGTTCAGTGCGACGAGACCACCGAGGTGCTTGGACTTCACGAGCGTGGCAAACGCGTCGTCGCCGATGTCCGCGTGCACGCCGAGCGCGGTGAGCTTGCCGAGCCACGAGGACTTCGCGATGTCTCCGATCGACTCCTCGTCGACGCCATAGAGATCGAGCTCGGTCACCGGCTCCGCGGCGAACAGCTTCGCGGCGTAGGCCAGGAAGGTCGACGCCTCGGCGCGCACGTACACGAGCTGGCCGCCCTTCTGGCGCTGCGCCATCGTGGTGTAGGGCCACCATCGCGCGGCGTTGTTCGCGACGAGCTCGTCACGGCGTGCGCGCATCGTGCGTCGCTTGTAGACGGGCATCGATTGGCGAAGCGCGAGATCGAGCTGCGCGAGCTCTTCGCGGGCGAGATCCTTCTCCGGCACCGCGGCACGCTTCACCGCCGGACCGCTGCTCGCGGGCGGCGGCGGCGCACCTGCGAGCGCGCCGTCGAGGAGCGCGACGTCCGCGGCGGTGAGCACGCGCGGCGTTTGTAGCGACATGCCGAGCGTGCCCTTCGTCGTCGGGAGGCCCTTGCCGTTCTCGAACACGAGCGAGCCCTTGAGCGCCGAGAGATCGGTGATCGGCGTGGTGCACGGCGCGGTGACCCACTCGCTGCCGGAGAACGTAGGGTTCTCGAGCACCGCCACGAGCCACAGCGCTTCGTCCGGCGGCCGGACCGTCACGAGGTAGAGCTTGCCGCCGCCCTGGAGCGGGGCGAGACCCTTGTTCGCGCTGACGTAGCGGTCCATGCCGAGCTGCGTGCCGATCGAGGGCGACTTTCCGGCGGCCTTCTCGAAGACCGCTTTGCTGACGATCGCCATGACGTCCGCCATCGTTACGCTTTGCCTCCGACGAGCTTCTCGACCTCGGCCGCCCACGCTTTGCCGAGCTCGGGTTGCACCATCTGTACGTAGGCTGCATAGCCCTGGAGGTACGCGGCGAAGTCGGGGCGTCCCTTCGCTTCCGCGGCGAGGCCATTCTTCGCGATGTTGTGGAGGATCGCGCGGAACGCGCGGCGATCGCGGCGCGGCACGTGGACATCCTGGTTGACCACGATGCCGGTCACGCGCTGCTGCGTCTTGTTGCGCAGGACCTTCCGCTTGCCGGCGTGCTCGTTGAAGCCCTCTTGCTGGCACACGCCATCGACGAACCACAAGAAGCGGCCGATCGAAATCTCCGGTGTTTTCGCGAACGAGAACGTCAGGTCATCTGCGTACCGGGTGTACGTAGCTCCGAACGTTGCCGCGAGCTTGGACAGACGCGCGTCGAGCCGCCGGCACGCGAGGTTCGCGAGCGCGGGCGAGGTGGGCGCGCCTTGCGGCAACATGCCGGGCCACACCACGCGTCCGTCCGCGAGCTTCGGTCGATACGTGGTGATCGCCGCGAGCGTTTGCGCGATCGCCTGTCCGTATCCGAGCGCGCCGAACAAGCCGGCGACGCGGTGGTAGTGCACCGTGGGAAAGAAGTCGACGAGGTCCGTCTTCACGACCAGCGCGCTGCCGACGTGCGGCCGCGCATTCGTGACCGTCGAGCGACCCGCGACGAACCCGTGCGATGCATCGTGGTTGGGCACCTTCGCCAAGATCTCGTCGAGGATCTTGCGCTGGACCTTGCGCAAGGGACCGCGCGGCGCGGCCAACCGTCGCGTTCCGCCCTTGGCCTTGGGCACCTCGAACTCCACGTACGCGGAGCCAGCGGCCGTGCCCGGTCGCATCATCTTCTTGAGCGTCGCGTCGTCGACGCCGAGAAACGCGAGCAACTCGTCGTGCGTGGTGATCGCGGGCAGCCCGGTCGCGCCGAGCTTGGCGATGCCCGTCGCTTGCTTCGGCTTCCGGGTCCAGCTGCGCCGATGACCGAACAAGCCGAACGCCCAGCCCGTGGGGTTCCAGCGTCCGATGTGGGACCGCGCTGGGTCGAATCGCGTGTCGGGCAACGCCACGTCGACGAGCGCGAGCTTCTTCACCATCGCACGCGCGCGCTTGGCGACGCCCTGATCCGGATCCTTCACGACGCGCCGTAGCAGCTTACCGGCGAGCGTCCTCGGAAAGCCCAGGCGCATCAGCTCGAGTCCCGCCCTGCGCTGCCGTGGATCGACATCGGCGAGCAGCGCCTCCACCTGCGCCGTCAGATGCCGCGCGACATAGAACCGCGCGATCTGGTACTCGGCCATCGCTTGATGACGCTCGACGAGCGCGCGGATCTGCGCGGCGTTGGCGACGGGCTCTGCGACCAACTTTCGCAGCTCCAAGATCAGCTCGATGGGATTCAGCAGCTGGCTCATCAAATGCTCTCGGATGGATGGCTACTTGCTCGCCGAGGTTGAAGACGCAGGTAAGCGAACCTCGATAGCAAAGCCCTCGGGGACGCGGGGGCTACTTGCTCGGCAGTGAGACGCGCGCTTGAAGAAGCCTGTTAGCGGAGCGCGCGCTCGTACGTTCTTCATGTCAGGTCACAGTCGGCCGCGACGTAACATCGCGGACGGAAGGCTAGCTCGGCCACGTCCCCGAGAGCCCAGCGATCGTTGCAGAGCCTCGGGCGTTACACAAGCCTCCTCGCGATCTCCTTCGGGGGCGAGTGCACCTTCGAGCATCGCCATCGCTGCGGCCGCCGCGTCGCGCGTCGGCTGGCGCACCAGCGCGTTGAACTTCTGGCTCTCGACGCGCACCGCGGCACCGTGCGCCCGCACCCGCGCGACCTCCGCGTCGGTCAGTGCAGGCGCGCCTAGCACCTCGAGGTTCTCGACGAGCTCGCGATGGCGCCGCGGCGCCGAGATCGTCGCCGTCACGCCGTCCTGTGCGAGCGAGTAGCGATAGCAATCCTGCGCGCTCGGCGCGCCGTCGCCCTTCAGCATGCGCCCGTAGCACAGCGCCGTGAACGTGAGCACGCCGGCGCCCTTGGCGTTCGCGTGCGCCAGCATGCCGTCCTCGATGCCCGGATGCGCCGCGCTGTGCCGCGTCATCACGACGTCCCACGGCGACAGGTCCAGCGCGCGCATCGCGAGCCCGCGATCGTGCGTCGAGAAGCCCACCGCGCGCACCTTGCCCGCGCGCTTCAAGCGGTCCATCACGGCGAACGCGGCGTCGTCCAAGCGCGCATCGCTGCGCGACCAGAACAGCAAGTACACGTCGATCACCTCGCGGCGAAGGCGGCGCAGCGCGCGCTCGACGTCCTTCTCGATCGACGCGGCGTCCGCGTGATACGTGCCGGTGACGACCTGGCTCCGCGTCCGCTCGCGCTTGCTGCGCAAGAACCGCGTCAGCCCAGCGTAGGCGGGCTCCCAGAAGTAGGTCGTGATGCCGCGCTCGGCCGCGACGCGCAGGGAGCCCGGCTGTAGATCGAATGCGCCGGAGATGACGAGCGGTGTCGTGAGCACGCCGGACGTGCCGAACGCGCGGCGCTCGACGTTGCGAGCTTCGCCGTTGCGGCCATCGATGGTGCGGCCATCGATGTTGCGGCCATCGACGTTGCGAGCATCGCCGTTGCGGCCATCGATGGTGCGGCCATCGGCGCGGAGGTCGACGTCGGCCGACGCGATCCACGCTTCGATGGCCGCGGTCGTCGATGTTGCGGTCGCCGATGTTGCGGTCGCGGCGGCGCGCAGGTCGTCGTCGCTGATCGTCGCCAGCTTCTCGACGATGGCGGACTGCACCATCGCCGATGGGTCCGCGGCGAGCGCGATGACCGCGCGAAGATGCTCCTCGCGGGTGGGATCGAGATGCGGGATCGCGATCGTGCGGATCCACTCGTCGGCATCCGTCGCGAGGCGGACGACGAGATCGTGATGATCGATGGACGCGGCCTGGCCGCTACTCCGCCGGAGATCGAGACCAGCCTCGGCGCTCGTCGCGCTCCGCGCCCGACGGCTCGTGCCCACGTGGGCACTGCGGATCGCGCGAATCGCGACGTAACTCGCCGCGCGGCGAACCCACGGATCGCGTTCGTGGTCGAGGCGCGCGGTCAGCTCGTCGAACGTCGCGTGGGCGACCACCGCTTCGCGGACCGCGGGATCGAGATCAGCGAGCGCCGTCGCACGCGCGCCGGCGGACAGCCGCGGCGCGTGAATCGCGAGCGCGGTCGCGCGCGCGAGCGGATCGCGATCGACAAGCGCTGCCGCGAGATGCGCACGCGCGCCGTGGTCGATGCTCGCATCGCGCTCGATTCCCGCATCGCGCTCGATCCCCGCATCGCGCTGAGCTGCAGCGCGCGCATCGATGCCCGCGACCGCGGCGAGACGCATGCGCACGGCGCTCGAGGCGTGGGGCTCGATCGCGCCGAGCACCTCCTGGCGCACGCGCGCGGGACGCAGCGCGAGCTGGTCGACCGCGGCGATGGCGAGGTCGACGTCGTCGGAGCGAAGCGCGTCGA
>JAEYYV010000240.1 GCA_023428295.1 Pseudomonadota bacterium | reverse complement strand
CGACCGCAGTCGCCTCCCGGTCGATCGCCGTCACCAACGTCGCCGGCGAGAACGCCGCGAGCGCGCGTCCCCAGGTCCGAGCCCACGCGCTGACGCTGACGTCTTCGACGACGAGCTGATAGCCATGCGTCGGACCGCAACCGCCGCTGGTCGTGGGTCGTCGACGGCACGCTCATCCCGACGCGGGACCATCGACGTGCCGCTCGTTCCAAGAACTACCGGTGGTCGTGCAACGCGCAGATTCTGGTGCGGAGACAGGAATTGACGGTGATCGCGACGACCGCCGGTGGTCCGGGCAATCGCAACGATCCGATCCACTACCGCGGATCTGTCATCGAGACGCTCTGCCGCGAGCACGGGCGCGTGCTGGCCGACGGTGGCTACCGTGGCGTCCCGGAGCTGCGCACACCGCGATTCGCAAACAATCGCATCGTCCGGGACGCTCGGTGGCGGCGCCATCGGCGTCGCCGAGCGCGCGTCGAGCACGCGATCGCGCGACTCGAGGACTGGCGCATCCTGCGCGACCACCGGCGACGTGCCCGGCACCTCGCGGACACATTGCAGGCGGTTGCGCGACTCCACAACCTCAGGATTGAATTGCGGGACAACCCTTAGCTCGTACTGCCCGATCGGAGGCCCCGATCGCCGACGTACAGCGTTGCCGGTCGAGCCGACGAGCCGATACAACCGAGCTTCGATGACCAGTCAGCTCGTCAGCTTCGTCGCGCTCCTGGGCGCAGCGGTCATCGCGGTTCCCCTCTTCCGTCGCATCGGGCTCGGCTCGGTCCTCGGCTATCTGGCGGCGGGGCTCGCGATCGGTCCGTTCGGGTTCGCTCTGTTCACGGATCCCGAAGCGATCCTCCACGTCGCCGAGCTCGGCGTGGTGATGTTCTTGTTCGTCATCGGCCTCGAGATGCGACCGCGCCATCTGTGGGGCATGCGCAACGACATCTTCGGTCTCGGCGCCGCGCAGATCTTCGCGTGCAGCATCGCGCTCACCGGCGTGGGGCTCCTCCTCGGATTCTCGATCGAAGTGGCGGTAGTCGGCGCGTTCGGCTTCGTGCTCACGTCGACGGCGATCGTGATGCAGCTGCTCTCGGAGCGCGGCGACATCGCGATGCCACGCGGACAGAAGATCGTCGCGGTCCTCTTGTTCGAGGATCTCTTGATCGTTCCGCTGCTCGCGATCGTGTCACTCATGGCGCCCGACGACGGCATCGCCAAGGACACGTCGCGCGTGCTCGGCATCCTCGCCGGCATCGGCTCGCTCGCCGGCCTCATCGCCGCCGGCATCTGGCTCTTGAACCCGCTGTTCCGCATCCTCGCGTTTGCCAAGGCGCGCGAGGTGATGACCGCCGCCGCGTTGCTCGTCGTCATGGGATCCGCGTTGCTCATGCAGCTCGGCGGTCTCTCGATGGCGATGGGTGCGTTCGTCGCCGGCGTGCTGCTGTCCGAGTCCACGTTCCGTCACCAGATCGAAGCCGACGTCGAGCCATTCCGCGGGCTCCTCATGGGCCTGTTCTTCCTCGCCGTCGGCATGTCGCTCGATCTCTCGGTCGTCAAAGCCAACATCGGCATCATCAGCATCGGCGTCGCCGCGATGATGATCGTGAAGGGCATCTGCGTGTTCGTCGTCGCGAAGCTGTTCAAGAGCTCGCGCGAGGACGCGGGCGATCGCGCGGTGCTCATGGCGCAAGGCGGCGAGTTCGCGTTCGTGCTGTTCGCCGCGGCGACCGACGAGGGCGTCATCGACAGGGCGATGAACGCGAACCTGACCGCGATCGTCGTGCTCTCGATGGTGGCCACGCCGTTCGTCGTGCTCGCGCGGCGCCTCCTCGGTGGAGCCAAGGTCGCCGAGCCGTCGCTCGACGGGATCGACGTCGCCGAGGGGCTGGCGGGCAGCGTCCTCGTCGTCGGCTTTGGACGCTTCGGTCAGATCGCGTGCCAGGCGCTCCTCGCGCGCGGCGTGGACGTCACGATCATCGACAACAACATCGAGATGATCCGCAGCGCCGAGAGGTTCGGCTTCAAGATCTACTACGGCGACGGCACGCGCCTCGACGTGCTGCGCGCGTCCGGCGCACACACGGCGCGCGCGATCGCCGTGTGCATCGACGACCAAGAGGCCGCCGACAAGATCCTCGAGCTCGTCCACGCGGAGTTCCAGCAGGCACAGCTGCTCGTTCGCGCCTACGATCGCGCGCACTCGCTGCGCCTCGTTCACGAAGGCGTCGACTTCCAGATCCGCGAGACGCTCGAGTCCGCGCTCGTGTTCGGCCAAGCCGCGCTGCGCGCCGTGGGCGTGTCCGCCGAGGAGGCCGCGACGATCGTCGCCGAGGTGCGCGAGCGCGATCGAGCGCGCTTCGACATCCAGCTCGCCGAAGGCATCGGCGCGGGACGCGACCTCGTTCACCACAACATGCCAACGCCCACGCCGCTCACGCCCGTGCGTCGCGAAGCGCAGCGTATCGACGATGAAGCACTCGCGCCGGCGACCGAGACGGCCCCCGACGCGGCCACCGACGCGACGACCGAGGCGACAACCGATTCGGCTACTCCATGAAGTCGTTCGTGATCCACAGCCGGTCGTTCTCGACGTAGAGCCCCACGCCCAGCAGATGGTGCCGTGGATCGAGCACCGCGTCGTGATGGCCCTCGCCCGGGCGCCACGCCATGAAGCGCGCGATGAGGTCCGTGAGGCGCTGTTTGCAGCTCTCGACGAGGTTCGCGCCGTCGAGCGGAACGCCGACCTTGGGCCCCTGGTTCTCGTGGCGGTATCGGCCGCGAAACGTCGGGCGCCCGTTCTGCTTCATGTGTGCGTGCGGGACCCGATCGCGCGCGTACTGTTCGGAGCCTCGCTGCGCGAACGCGGTGAGCGTGGCGTCGAGCACGAGCGGCGCGCGGCCGGCGTCCCTGCGGTAGCCGTTCAGCACCTCGAGGTTGTGCTGCCGGCACGCGTCGAGCTGATCGGAGACCGGCGGCAACGAGACGCTACGTGGCCGCGCATCGGCCGACGGGGGTGGAACGTGAGCGACCTGGGAGCCACCACACGCACTCGCGAGAAGGAGGGCCAACGCGATTCGCATACGGCTCACGATATCGCGAGCGTCACGGCAGCGTGGGCGGACGGCGACGGATCGCCGCGGGCGCCTCGGGATCTGGCTCGAGCAGCGGCAACAGGTTCGCGAGCTCGCGCGCGACTTGCTTGCAGCGGTGCCGCACGAAGTCCACGCCGAACGGCTCGGCGAGGAACACGAGCAGCGCGCAGTCGTAGTAGAAGCTCATCGCGTACGCGTCGGGATCGACGATCTCGCCGTGCGAGCTGTTCGGCGCATGCGTGTTCAGCACGCGCCGCGCGAGGAACTGCCAGCGCGAGGTCTCCTGCTCGTCGGGCGGATTGCCGCTCGCGATGAGCTTGGCCGCGGTGCCGCCCTTGCCTGCTTTCACGACGAAGGCGTTCGACGCGCGATCGATCTGCGCGAGCGCTTTGACGTACGTCGCGATGCGCTCGGTGACCTTGTCGACGGTGGGTCCGGCGCCCGGGCCGACGTGTAGCTCGGGAAGGCGCGCGACCTCCCAGCGCCGGCGGATGCTGCGCAGCTGGCGCGTGGCGTGCTCGAACGCGGCCTCGATGGGCGTCTCGCCCGACGAGTGCGTCCCGATCTCGACGCGCAGGAACTCGCCACCGCCCAGCGCGAGCGTGCGCGCCGGGACGCCGGTGCGCAGATCGTCGTCGAGAACGATGCGCGCGGAGATGGCGCCCGTCGCGGCGACGAGATCGCGCAGCACGGCGCGCACCTCGTCGTCGAGTCCGCCGAGGTCGTTACTGTCGCTCACGAGGTGATGTCTCCGGGGACGAACGTCGTGGTGACCATGGTCGTCGGCTGCGGATAGAACAGGTAGTTCGCGATCGAAGGCTTGGCGCTACCGAGGCCGTACGTCTGTGACCACGTGCCCGGCTCGAAGCCCGGCGGCGCGTGCGCGATGTCCCCGAAGTCCACGTGCACCAGATCGTACGCGGGAAGGATCGCGACGAGCTTCTGCATGCGCGAGAGCAGCGGCGCGTCGTACACGCCTGCGCGCGGTCGCTCGTGGATGACGAAACCATCGTCACCGCGCACGAGCTGGACCGCGACCTGTTGCACGGCGACGTGGCGGGTGCGCTGCGCGACCACGATGCGCAGATACATCTCCTCGAGAGCATCCACCGATCGCCACTCGTCCGGGACCGGCACGCCGTGATCGCGGACCTGGATCACGCACGGAGCGCGGCCCATGCACAGCACGTAGATGTAGTCGCAAGCCTCGTCGTCGCCGCCGGGTCGCACGAAGGTCGCGGCGCGCAGCTCGGTCGCCAGCTCGTCCGCCAATCCTGCGAGATCCTCGGGTGTGAACGGATCACTCGCGGTCTTGTCGTCGTCGATCTCGCCCCATACGTGCGTCGGGTACAGCGCCTCGATCGCGGCTTCCACCGAGCCCATCATGGTGCTCTTGTGATCGTCGCAAGCGCCCTTGCCCTTGCAGTTCGTGCAGCCGCCCATCGGTTGCCCCACTCTATCGCGATACGGTCCGCGCGTCTGGGCAACAGCTAGAGCGACGTGCGCTCGCTCGCGGGCTTGTCGAGGCCAAAGCCCTTGTGCAGCGCTTGCACCGCGAGCTCGGCGTACTTGCGCGCGATCACGCACGAGATCTTGATCTCGCTCGTCGAGATGAGCTGGATGTTGATGTTCTCGGCCGCGAGCAGCTGGAACATGTTCTTCGCGACACCCGCGTGCGAGCGCATGCCGACACCGACGACGCTGACCTTGCAAATCTCGTCGTCGAACAGGACGCGCTCGGCGTCCTTGCCTACGAGCTCGGGCACCTTGTTCTTCAGGATCTCGACGGCGCGCTTGCGGTCGCCCTTGGGCACCGTGAACGTGAGGTCGGTCGTGCCATCGTACGCCTGGTTCTGCACGATCATGTCGACGGAGATGTTCGCGTCGGCGAGCGGCGCGAACAGCCGGCCGGCAACACCGGAGGTGTCCGGAAGGTCTTCACACGTGATCTTCGCTTCGTCCTTCGCGACGGTGACACCCGAGACGATGACTTTCTCCATGGCACTTTCCTCCGGCACGACCCACGTGCCTTCGACGTCCGAGAAGCTCGAGCGGACGTGAATCTTCACGCCGTACTTCATGCCGAGCTCGACGGAGCGGATCTGCAGAACCTTTGCGCCGAGCGATGCGAGCTCGAGCATCTCTTCGTAGCTGATGCGATCGATCTTGCGCGCCTCGGGCACGACGTTCGGATCGGTGGTGTAGACGCCGTCGACGTCCGTGTAGATCTCGCACACGTCCGCGTCGAGCGCGGCCGCGATCGCGACGCCCGTGGTGTCCGATCCACCGCGACCGAGCGTGGTGATGGAGCCCTTCTCGTCGACACCTTGAAAGCCCGCGATCACCGCGATCTCGCCCGCGGCGAGCGCGTCTTTGATCGGCTGGCCCTCGATCGACACGATGCGAGCGCGCGCGTACGAGCTGTCCGTCACGATCTTGCACTGGTGCCCGAGGAAGCTGCGCGCCTTGCCACCGGCGTTGCGAATCGCGAGCGCGACGAGGCCGACGGACACTTGCTCGCCCGTCGACACGATGACGTCGACCTCGCGATCGTTGGGATCGTCATGGAGCTCGTTGACGAGCTTGAGCAGGCGATTGGTCTCGCCCGACATCGCGCTGACGACGACCGCGACTTGATGGCCTTGCCGCTGCGTCGCGAGGCAGCGCGCCGCGACGTTTCGCATGCGCTCGATCGATCCGACGGAGGTTCCGCCGTACTTCTGGACGATCAACACGCGCGGACCCTATCACGACGCTCTGCGGCATGGACGCGTGCTACAGCGAGTGCGTGAGCGAGCCAGCCGTGCGTGTCGTCCTGTCCACGTTCTCGAGCGCCGACAAGGCCGCCGAGGTCGCGCGCGTCCTCGTCGAGGAGCAGCTCTGCGCGTGCGTGAACATCATCCCCGCCGTGCGATCGATCTATCGCTGGCAAGGCGCCATCTCCGATGACGCGGAGGTCCTCGTATTGATCAAGACGACCAGCGAGCGATTCCCCCCACTCGCTGATCGTCTTCGATCACTGCACCCCTACGAGGTGCCGGAGATCATCGCGCTCGATGTTGCCGATGGTCACGCGCCCTACCTCGCGTGGGTTGCATCGAGCGTGCGTTAGCGACGTTCGAGATCAGATCGGCAGGCCGCCGCCGCCGAGCGCACACGTGAAGCACGCATCGAAGGTGAGGCCGCCCGGGCACGTGCCCGCGATGCAGCCGATGCAGTCCTCGATCGCGGGAGGCGGCGTCGGACAGTTGCCCGTTCCGGATCCCGATCCGGATCCGGATCCCGATCCACCGCCACCGCTCGTGCAATCGTTGGGGCACGACGCCGGAGTCTCGCCGGTCTCGCAGGTGTTGTTGCCGCAGAGGGCACCGCCGCCACCACCGCCGCCGCCGCCGCCGCTTCCGCAATCTGCGCTGCAGCTCGTGACTTCGTTGGCCGCGCAGATGCCGTCACCGCAGACAGCACCGCTGCTCACCGGCGCGTCCGGCGTCGGGTCATCCGATCCGCTGCCCTCTCCCCACGAGCAGCCGATCACGAACGACGAACAAACGAACACCAGCGTCGTCATCCTCATCATGGCGGCATCCTACTAAGCCGAAGTACGAGATCAACGCCAAAGTCACCCTTGCTGACGATTGCGGTGCTGTTGCGGGTTACTGGGGTCAGTTGTCGTCAGCGCTTACACACGAAGTGCAACCGAGGCCATTCCTCGTCGGAGATTCGACCGCGCCTGCACGATCGACGGCACGATCGGACTCCTCTCCTGACGCGCGCGGTCAGGGCCGTAGTCAAAGGTCGTACCCGATGATCCGCTGGCGCCGTTACCCGCTCTCGGCGCCGTACACGTGACGCGTGAAGCGTCGATCGATCGCGCGCCGGAGCGAGCCGTGCTCGGGCCTCTCGAGCGCCGGATCCTCGTCGAGAACACGCTCCGCGTGGCGACGCGCTTCGAGCAAGAGCTCGGTGTGCTGCGCGAGATCGCCGAACCGCAGCCGCGGCACGCCGGCTTGCCGCGCGCCCAGCACCTCCCCCGGCCCACGCAGCAACAGATCGTACTCGGCGATCCGGAAGCCATCGTGCGTCTCGACCATCGCGGAGAGTCGCGACTCGGCGTCCGGCCCGAGGCCGCTCTTCGCGACGAGCACGCAGTGCGCATCGCCACCGCCGCGCCCCACGCGCCCGCGTAGCTGATGCAGCTGCGCCAAGCCAAACCGATCGGCATCGAGCACCACCATCACCGTCGCCGCCGGGACATCCACGCCGACCTCGATCACCGTCGTCGCGACGAGCACGTTGACCTCGCCCTGCTTGAACGCGCGCATCACGCGATCGCGCTCGGTCGCGTCGAGCCGTCCGTGGACCAACCCGACACGCAACGCAGGCATCGCCTGCGCGAGCTCCGCGGCCGTCGAGGTCGCATCGATCAGCTCGCTCTCGTCGCCCTCCTCCGCTTCCACCTTGGGGCACACGACATACGCGCGCTCGCCGGCCGCGACGCGCTTCTCGACGATCTTCCACGCCTCGGCCATCCCGCGCTTCCCGACGAGCTGCCGCGTCGCCACCGGCTTCCTGCCGGGTGGCATCTCGTCGAGCACGCTCACGTCCAGGTCGCCATACGCGGTCAGCGCCAGCGTGCGCGGAATTGGCGTCGCCGTCATCACGAGCAGGTGCGGCGCGCCGTTCCCGTCGCCCTTGTCGCGAAGCTTCGCGCGCTGCGCGACGCCAAACCGATGCTGCTCGTCGATGATCACGAGCCCGAGCGCGCCAAACCCGACGCCCTCCGCGAGCAACGAGTGCGTGCCGATCACGATGTCCACGTGCCCCGCCGCCAACAGCGCCACCAGTGACGCGCGCACACCCTTCGGCGTCGACGCGGTGAGCAGCTCGATGCGCAGCCCCGGCTGCGTGCGCTGCGCCCATGCGGTCCACGTCTCGAAGTGCTGCTCTGCCAACAGCTCCGTCGGCGCCATCACCGCCGTCTGCCTGCCCGCCCTCGCGACATGCAGCGCCGCCGCAAACGCGACCGCCGTCTTGCCCGCGCCCACGTCGCCCTGGAGCAACCGATTCATCGGCACCTCGCGCGCGACATCGCTGCACATCTCGTCGATCGATCGCTGCTGCGCCCCGGTCAGCGCGAACGGAAACACGCTCGCCAACTCGCCGCGCACGTCCGCCACGCACGCGACTGCCGCATCCTGCCGCCGCTCCCTGCGCCGCAGCGTGATCGCCACGCCCAGCGCGAACAGCTCGCCGAACGCGAGCCTCCGCTGCCACCGGCTCGTGCCCGCGTTCATTGCCGCGAGCTCCTCCGGCTCGATGCTCGGATCCGGCACGTGCAGCCGCGCGATCGTCTCGCCGAGCGGCACCAGCCCCGCCGCTCGCTCCACGCGGGCGGGCACGCCATCGTCGATGCCGCCCACCACGCTCGCGCACGCCGCCGCGCACGCCGCGCGCAGCCGTCCCGGCGGCACACCCGGTACGTCGGGATACCGCGCGATGATCGAGGGCCGTTCCTTCGCGACGCCGCCCTCGACCTCCACGCCGAGCACGTCGGGGTTCGCGAGCTCGAGCCGCCCCTCGCGCTTCCGCACCATGCCGCTCAGCGCGACGGTGCTGCCCGGCGGCATACGCTTATCGATGCCCGCATATACGTTGAACCACCGCACGAGCGCCGTCTCGCCGCCGGCGACGTCGACGAGCCGCACCTCGGCCCAGCGCCGTCCGCGCGCGAACACCATCCGCGCGCTCGTCACCTTCGCGACAAACGTGACTCGCGTGCCCTCGTCGAGCGCGGCGACCTCCCCGAGTGACTTCGCGTCGCGAACGTCGTCATAGCGCCGCGGGACCATCCACAGGAGGTCCTCGACGGTGACGAGCCCCTTCTCGGCCAACGCCTGCGCGAACGTGGGTCCGATGCCCTTGAGCGACGAGGTCGGCGCAGCGAGCGGATCCATTGCCGGCGCGTCGACGGCCGCCTTGCGGTGCGCCTCTCCCGACGCCGTCTTGCTGTGCGCCTCTCCCGACGCCGCCTTTGCCTTGCGCGCGTTCGCCGGTCTGTCGGCCGGCCTCTCGAGCGCCTTGTCGGCTCGCATCTCGACGGCGGTCGCCCTCGACGTGGCGGCGTTCGCGGCCGCCTTCGTCGCTCCCTTCGGCGCGGCGAGCGATGACGACGGCTCCACGATCGGCCTCGATAGCGCGTTCGGTGGCGCGTTCGGTGGCGCGTTCGATGCTGGCGGATTCGACGAGACGGCCTTCGACGACGCGCCGTTCGACGACGCGCCGTTCGTCAGCTTCCCGGCGTCGGTCGCCGTAGGCCCGGTGTTCGCATCCGATCGACCGCTTGTCGTCGTCGGATTGGAGGTCGCGTTGGATGGCGCTGTCGTGCCCTTCGACGGCGCTGTCGCTCGTACAGCCGAACGCGATCGCGCGGCCTCCTCCCCCGATGCTCGAGACGCAGGCCTCGACGACTGTGCATCTCGAAACGGCACCGACTCCGCGCGAAGGCCCGGCGCATTCGCGCGCGAGACTGGCGTCGCGGGCCGCGGGAACCGCGCGATGAGGCGCATGCCACGCGCGACCTCCTCGGCTTGGCGCAGCTCGTCGAGCGACTCCCACGTCGACAGCGTCGTGCGCCACTGCGTCAACGCTGCGAGCGCTTGATCCGACACGCGCGTGATCAACGCATCCGTCGCCGCGCGTAGTGCGTGCCCGAGCCCGTTGACCTTGCGAACGCCACGAAAGCCGTCCGCCGCCGCCAGCTCGAGCGGCCGGCGAAGCGCATCGATTCGGCGCAGCAGCTCGGCATCCACGCGCAGACGCTAGCACCGCGCGCTCGACGATGCGCGCATGTTCCCGACGGGGGATCGCTAGCCGAGCTTCGAGCCCGACCGCATGCGAGCGCCGTCGCGTTCCCC
>JAEYYV010000211.1 GCA_023428295.1 Pseudomonadota bacterium | reverse complement strand
GCGCAAGCAAGACGAGGAGCGCCGCAAGAACGACGAGCGCAAGCGCGTCGATGAGGAGAAGCGCCGGCAGGACGAGCAGCGCAAGCGCGAAGAGGACGATCGCAAGCGCCGCGACGACGAGAACCGCAAGCGCGAGGAAGAGCAGCGCAAGCGCGCCGAGGAGGACAACCGCCGCCGGCAAGAGGAGCAGAAGAAGCGCGACGAGGAGTCGCGCCGTCGCGACGAGGAGCGCCGCAAGCAGGAAGAGGATCGCCGCCGCAAGGACGAGGAGCGCCGTCGCAAGGAAGACGACGAGCGTCGCCGTCGCAACTAGCGGCAACGGAGCATCGCGCGCGACTGCGTGATCGCACCTACGGGGTCGGCGAGCGCGCCCCGGTGCGAGCGCGCAGACGCGGCTGTCCGCGGACCGGACAAGCGCTTCGGACAGATCTCGGACAGGACAATCGGTCCGAGATTGTTGCCGCCCGCGAGACGATCCCTAACCCCGGTGCGGTGGGCCGCGCGCGATCTCGCGACGTTGCCAGCGCACCGCACGAGCGAGGCGCGGGCCGCGCTGGCCAGCGCGCTAGCCACACCGTGTTACGACGACATCAGCGTGTCGAGCATCTGCTTGAGCGTCGCGTTGACCTCGGGCTGCGATGCGCGGCGCAGGCGGGCGATCTCGATCACGTGATCGACCTGCGGGTCGCGCTTGAGACCCCTCTTGTCGATCTTCATGCGGATCTTGAGGTTCGCGCCGAGGTACTCGAGCTCGAGGCGCACGTCGTTGACACCCCACTGCTTCGCGAGGTTCGCGGGCGGGTGGAAGTCCGCTTCGAAGCGCTGGCCTTTGGCGACCGACTTCATGCTGTCGAGGCGGTAGTCCATCGCGCCGAGGCCATCGCGGATGCGGTCCATGTCCTGGTTGCGCATCGAGATGTCGATCTTCGCCGAGATGTCGGAGGCCCAGTTGATGTCCACCTCGCCGCGGATCTGCCAGTAGACGTCGGGCCCCGTCATCGTCGTGCCGGGTGGAACACGCAGCTTGAAGGGCAGGGGCAGCACGTCGCCGGTCTTGGCACGCCACGGACCTTGGCGAACGATGAAGCGATCCCACACGTGGCCCTCGATCGGTCCGCCGCGCACGAGCTCGACGAGCTCGACGAAGATCGACGCGACCGTCTCGGTGTCCGTCGCCGTGAACTCGACGAAGCCTTCGATCTCCATACCGTTGAAGAACGTGTCTTGGCGCAGCGCGATGAGGAGCACGCCGTTGTCGTTCGAGCCTTGCTTGCGATACGCGTACTCCGCGGGGAGTGGGCCCGTCGCGCCGCCGAGCGCCATCGCTTGGCCGAGCGGTGCAGCGGGCTGTTGCATCGCCGGCTGCGACATCGCGGGATTCGACTGCGATGCGCCGAGCTGCTGCGCTTGGTGCGCTTTGCGCGCCTCGATCAGCGCCTTCAGCTCGGGCGGGATCGAGGTGGCCATCGCCGTCTTGGATCCGTCGACGGCGAACTCGCAGCCGAGCTGCACGTGGCCGAGCCACACCTGCGAGCCCGCGCGGAGGGGCGCGGGTTGATGTCCGAGCTGTTGTCCGTCGACCCACGTCCCGTTCGCCGACCCGAGGTCGCGGATATAGGTCTGGCCGTTCTCGATGAAGATCTCGGCGTGACGCCGCGAGAGCGTCGGGTCCATGAATGCGAGCTGACATGCTTGCGGATCGCGCCCCGCAAACAAACGCCCCGCTCCTTCAAGCTTTGCCTGTGCAGTCCCCAGCTGCAGTTGGACAGTCATAGGTTTCGACGTTAACACGCTCGTGTTATGTCCCCGGCGGTGAGCCACGAAGATACGGACCCACCCGAGGCACCGTCCGCCCCTGAAGTGAACGGCCGGATCACGTGGCAGGTACTCGTGTCCGGAGCGCTGGTCGCGGTGCTGATGGGCGCCGCGTACCCATACATGGTCTTGAAGCTCGGCTTCGGACCGAACGTGTCGGTCGTCGCGGCGTTCTTCGGCTTCTTGTTCTTGAAGCTGTTCGATCTCGCCATCGGCGGACGGCACTACAGCCGGTGGCAGAACAACCTCGCCGAGGCTGCGGGGACGAGCGCCGCACAGACCGCGTTCATGTGCGTGCTGCTCGGTGCCTTCGAGCTGCTGAGCGAGAACACCAACGGCAAGCACGGCATGGTGCTGCCACCGCACGTCTCGTTCTTGTGGCTGACCGCCGCCTGCACGATGGGCGTGCTCCTCGCGGTACCGCTACGCCGTCACTTCATCGTCGACGAGAAGCTGCCGTACGTCGACGGCCTCTCGACGGCCGAGACGATCACGGTGCTCGATCCGCCGCGCGACGCGCCCGAGGACGTCAAGCGCAACGCCCTGCGCGCCTTCTACGCCGTGATGATCGGCGTGGGCCTCTCGGCGATCGTCATGATCCTGCGCGAGGACGCGAGGCTCGTCGAAGGCGTCTTGCCGGAGGGCTGGATGGCGCCGTGGCAAACGATCGGCGAGACCAAGGTCACTCTCATCACAGCAGCGGAGCTTCCGCCGAACTGGTTCGCCTCCATCCCGAGCATCTCGCCCGACACCATCGTCGGTACGAACGCGGTCGTCACCGGCATCGTGCTCGCGAACATGAACGTCGGCGTGCAGTACAGCCTCCTCAGCATCGGCTCGGGAATGCTCGTCGGTCTGCGCATCAACATCAGCATGGTGATCGGCGCGCTCCTCGCCTGGGTCATCGCGCCGTACTTCCTCGTCAAGTACGGCGAGATCGTCGACGCTGCCGGCCAGATCGTGCCCAGACCGACGGGGCGTCAGATCCTGTTCTGGGTGATGTGGCCCGCCACCGGCATGCTCGTCGCCGGTGGACTCACCGCGCTCGCGCTGCGCTGGCGCTTGCTGGTCAACACGTTCAAGAGCCTCAAGTCGGCCAAGATCGGCGGCGCCGAGTTCCCGCTGCGCCTCGTTGTCCCCGGCATCCTGGTGAGCGGCGTGGCGCTCGTGATCATCCAGCACCAGTTCCTCGGCATGCCGGTGTGGATGACGCTCTGCGCGATCCTTCTGTCGCTGCCGCTGATGCTCGTCGGTCTGCGCGTCCTCGGCGAGACCAACTGGGGACCGATCAGCGCGCTGTCGAACATGATGCAGGGCGTGTTCGCCGCGATCGCGCCCGGTAACGTCTCGGCGAACATGGCGGCGTCGGGAACCACCGGCACCATCGCCACGTCGTCCGAAGCGATCATGCAGGACTACAAGGCCGGCAACATGGTGGGCACCAAGCCGTTGCTGTTGACCATCATGCAGCTGCTCGCGATCCCCGTCGGCGCGGCCGCCGTGTCGATCGTGTATCCGCTCCTCGTCGACACGTATCACCTCGTCGAGGGTGGACGCAGTGGCTCCCAGATCGATCCGTTGACCGGCAAGCTCGTGGTCGCGCAGCTCTCGTCGCCGATCTCGCAGAAGTGGGCCGGCTTCGCGCAGATCCTCGAGAAGGGGCCGGGCGCGTTGCCGGCGAGCGCGCTCTACATGCTGCTCTTGTTCAGCATCCTCGGCGTGGTGTTCACGGTCCTCGAGTCGAACAAGAAGCTCAAGAAGTGGGTTCCGTCTCCGACGGGCATCGGCATCGGCATCCTCGTGCCGTTCCTCGTCGTGTTCACGATGTTCCTCGGCGGCCTCGTCGGATACATCTGGGAGAAGATCAACCGGAAGAGCGCGGACACGTACATGATCCCGCTCGGCTCCGGCTTCATCGCGGGTGAAGCGATGGTCGCCGTGTTCGCCGCGATCTATCTCAGCGCGACGAGCTGATCGCGTACGGCGGCCAACACGTATCGCTTAGCGGAGCCTTGCGGACGCGTGGCGGACCCGAGCGATCGCGGTCCCATCCTCGACGGTGCTCTCGGCCCACACCGCGTGCAGCGTGCGGCGCTTGTCGTCGACGGCGAGCGTCGCGCGCTCTCCGATCCACGCCGGCGTCATCCGCTCCGTGGACAACACGAACGGCGTGTCGTTGATCGCGCCGTGCTGCGTGCACTTCTGCGCGCCGGGTGTACAGCTCGCGTGCGCGAAGCGACCACCGCCGCGATTGTCGTACCACGCGAGGTGCAACGTGCCGCGTGTCGGATCGAGCGCGAGCTGCGGCACCATGTGGATCGCACACGCGGGGTCATCACCGATGCGCGTACGCTTCCACGTCGCGCCCGCATCCTTCGACGAGAGCAGCATCAAGTCCCATGCGCCGTCGCGACCACCGCGAACGTAGAGCGCATAGATCACCTTGCGCCGCGTATCGACGGCGATCTGCGGTCGCGCGAAGTACACGGGCAGCATCTCGTCGCGTCGGTCGAGCCGCTGCGGCTTGCTGAACGTGCGGCCCACGTCGCGCGAGGCAGCGTAGTTGATCCGATGATTCGCCGAGCCGAACACGCCGATGTTCGTGAGGCTGTCGATCGCGATCACGTGCAGCACGCCATCCGCGGACACCTCCGCGCTCGTCACCGTGCCGGGCAACGCGGTCACCGCCGCGCGAAACGTGGCTCCCTCGTCACGCGACGAGCGCACGCGGACGCCTTCCGCCGCGCCGAACAGCACGTACACGACGTCAGTGCCCTTGGCCTCCGCGTTGGGACCGATCACGATCGTCGGCTCTCCGAGGCACTCGGCAGTACTCCCCGCGCGCGCATCCACCACGCAATCGGCCGGATCGTCGACGCGATCGGGTTCGCTCCACGTCGCGCCACCGTCGCGCGATCGCGAGAGCCAAACGATCGACTCGCGTGTCTCGTTCGTCGTGTCGAGCCACGCCGCGTACAAGATGCCCTTGCGATCGCGCGCCAGCGATGGCGCACGCCGTCCATCCTTCGCCGGCAACGCGAACACGCCGTTCGGCATCACCACCGCGATCGGCCAGCGCGCATCCACCACGCTCGGCGCACCGAACGACGCGTCGCGCGCGGGCATCGCCTTGCGTGCAGGTGCAGGACACGTGGGTAGCGAGATCACGAGCGCGTTCGGCATCACGCACGCGTGCCACGTCACATCGCACACGTAGCCTTCGTCCACGCGGCACTCCGCATCGCTCGCGCATCGCTGCATGCACACAGCGCCCAAGCGTGTCGTCGGCACGCACGCACCCTCGTCGCACGCCGTGCATGTCGAGGCGCAGTACCCGCCGGGCGATTGCAGCGACGCGGCCATGCACTCGAGCCCGTTCGCGCACGCTCGCGCATCGCTACACGCGCCACCTCTCGCGCTCGTGACAGGTGCGGTGTCCCTCGGCACGACGATCACAGCGGCGTCGACGACCGTGGCAATCTGCACCGCCGGTGGTGGGGCGCCCGAGCACGCTGCGAAGAACGCAGTCGCGGTCGTGAATATGAAGCAACGTTTCACCGTCGTGCAGTGACGCACGAGACCCGCCGCGTGACAACCGGGGCGGTTTCCCTCGCGCTACTCTCCCCCAATGAATCGACTCCTTTGTGCTGTCGCGCTCGTCGGCTTCTCGGCCTCTCTCGCTGCCGCGCAGAAGGCAAAGCCGCCTCCCGCGACGCTCCCCGTCCTCGGCGAGGAGCTCGCGGTCACCGGTAGCCCACTCTGGGGCAAAGAGGACTGGCTCTACGACGTGCCAGACCCGCAGGACGCCGCGGGCAAAGTGCTCGTGCACTGGTTCTGCGGGCCCAAGGTCAAGACGTGCGTGGACGATCTCGCGCGCATCGTGACGCTCAAAGAAGCCGGGCGCGTCTACATCGTGGCGCACATCGACGGCACGAAGGCGCAAGCCAAGAAGCTCGACCCGATTCGCGAGAGCGAGGGCGTTGGCCAAGGAACGGTCGGCTACGGCAAAGGCGCCACGACGCTGATGAAGCAACTCGGTGTCACGGGCCCTGCCTCGATCGTCGTCGGTGTCGATCACAAGGTCGCGCTGATCTCCACGGGCTCCTCGCCCGCCGAGCTGGACGCGCGCGACAAGAAGGTCGCCGAGCTGATCGGCGCGATCAAAGAGTACGCGGTCACCGTCTCCGACTCGCCGAAGGACGTAAAGCCCGGCGACAAGTTCACGCTCTCGATCTCTATCAAGCTCGCGAGCTGGCTCACGTACTCCGCCACCACGCCAAGGGAGTTCAAGCTCACCGTCCCGCCGGACTTCAAGTGCGACGCGAAGGAGCTCAAGGGTGATCAGATCAAGACCGAGGGGCAGAGCTTGACCGCCTCGATCAGCTGTAGCGCGCCGAAGGGCATCTACGAAGCGCGTGGCGAGCTGCGATTTGGTTACACGACGCCGAGCAAGGCAGCGGGCCTCGGAACCGAGGGCGGGAAGTGGAAGTTCGAGGTGAAGCCGTAGCTCGTCGCGCGCCGCGCCGAGCACACGGGCGGCGTATGCTTGCTGCGTGCGATTCGCCGTAGCACTCGCGATCGTCGCGGTCGTTGCGGCCGCGTTCGCGATCGCCTTCCGCGGCGCGATCACGCTCGCGCTCGACGTCGTCGCGAGTGCGCCCAACGTCGTCGACGCGATGACCGATGCGGCGTGGTGGTGGCGGCTCGGCGTGCCGGTCGCTGGCGCGTTCGTCGCGGGGCTCCTCGCTCTTGCGATCGCGAATCGTAGCGGCGGTGGCGTCGGTGACGTGATGGAAGCTGTCGCGCTCGGGCGCGTGCGGCTGTCGCTCTCGACGACCCTCGTGAAGTCGCTCGCGTCGTGGAGCGCGATCGTGAGCGGTGGGTCGCTCGGCCGCGAGGGACCGCTGATCCAGTTTGGCGGTGCGGCGGGGTTCTCGATCGGCGCGTGGTTTCGGATCTCGGAGACGCAGCAGCGCGTGCTGATCGCGGCGGGAACCGCGGCGGGATTTGCGGCCGCGTACAACACGCCGCTGGCGGCGATCGCGTTCGTGGTGGAGGTGGTGGCGGGAATCGTGGTGATCGAGACGGTGGTGCCCGCGTTGATCGCGACCGTGATCGCGACCGTGCTGACGAGAGCGGCGGTGGGGGCCGGGCCGATCTACGGGCAGCACGAGTTCGTGGTGACGAGCCCTGGCGAGCTCGCGGCGTTCGCGGCGGCCGCGCTCGTGGCGGCGGCGGCCGCGTTCGGGTTCACGCGGCTCGTCATGTTCGGCGAGCGCGTGTTCCGCAGGCCGTGGCTTCGGGCGCCGTGGAGGCAGGCCGTGGGTGGGCTCGGAGCGGGCGCGATCATCGTGTTCCTGCCGAGCGTGGCGGGGAATGGCTTCGAGCCGTTGCAAGCGATCCTCGACGGCCACGAGAGCGTGACGCTGATCGCGCTGTTGCTCGTGGCGAAGTGTGTGGCGACGACGGCGTCGGTGGCGTCGGGAAGTCCGGGCGGTGTGTTCACGCCGACGATGCTCGTCGGTGGATGCGCGGGCTACTTGGTGGGAGCGGGGATTGGCGCGGCCGGCGTGGATGTGGGACCGCCCGGTGGATATGCGCTCGTGGGGATGGCGGCGGGGATCGCGGCAGCGACGCACGCGCCGTTCATGGCGGCGATCCTGTGCTTCGAGCTGTCGGGCGACTACGCGGTCGTGCTGCCGCTCGTGTTGGCAACGGCGATCGCGACGACGTTCGCGCGCGCGCTGAGTCGCGAGTCGATCTACACGGCCGAGCTGCGCGCGCGAGGCGTCGCGTGGGAGCCGAGCATTCGCGAGTCAACACAAGACAACGCGAGTCAACGCGAGTCCTCGCGAGTCAACGCGAGCTGATTAGCGGGTAGGCCGAGCGACGGCGTCGCAGGATCGCGACGATGCGCTCGATGAGATCACGCGAGGAGTGCGGGCGACGAAGGTAGTCGTCGGCGCCCGCGAGTAAGGCGAGCACGCGCTCGTTGGCCGTACCGCCGCCCGTGACGACGATCGGTAGAGCCGGCATGAACGCGCGGAGCTGCTTGCAGACGTCGAGGCCGCTCGTCGGTTTCAGCTCGGCGGCGAGGACGAGGCACGAGTAGCTGCGGCGCTCCATCTCGCGGGCGACGAGCGAGCCATCATTGATCACCGTGACGCGCACACCGTGTGCACCGAGGAACTTGGAGGAGACTTCGGCGAGATACGCGTCCGAATCCGCGAGGACCATGGAGAAGCCGGTGTCGATCAAGGCAACCTCATTGCAGGAGCTCGAGGTCGACGCGGCGGTCGACCTGCCAGCTGGTCTCGTCGGTTCCGCGTGCATCGATCTCGCCGCGCGTGGCGGTGGCACGTGCGCACGAGGTCATCGGAGACGCCGACGCGTGCCTCAAAAGGAGCTGGGGAGCCGCTGTTGGTTTCGGGGTGGGAGACGCAGCCGCCTGCGCGGGCGCCTTTACGACAGTGGTGGATTTCCTGGCGCAGCCGGCGGACATGGCGGCGAGTGGCGCGAGCGAGATCGCGAACATGGACAAATGCACGACTCCTCCTGAGTTGGCAGGTAGAGAGGACGGGGCGGTGTCCGTCTTGTTCACGAGGTGATATCGTTTGTGAACAAACGATCTTAGGCCCCGTCGTTCAAGACGCGGCGCCGTGCGCCGATGTCACAGTCGCAGCTTCCAGCAGAGAACCAGATGGTCGCGCAGTTCGAGCGCGTGATCCGTCGCGTGAAGCAATCGATGAACTATCGCGGTTCCTACAGCACGCAGGACATCCTGGGCTCGCTCGTCGCGCGTTGGTTGCAGAGCGGCGAGTGGGAGCGCCTCAAGATGCTGCCGCCCGCGGAGCGCCACATCGGCGAGAGCGTGCGCCGGTTCATCCTCGATCGCCTCGATCAGCTGCGCAGACGCGGGGATCGACAGGAGCTCGTCGAGGAGCAGATCGAGCTACCCGACGACGCCACGCTGCTCGAGCTCGTCGAGATCGCGCGGATGCGTACGTGGATCGAGGCGCGCATCGGGGATCTCGAGCGCGACCACGTGGATGGTCGCGTGCGCATCCCACTCGCGCATCCCAAGATGATCGGCCGCACACTACGCCTGCATCTCGAGGGGCGCACGCAGCGCCAGATCGCGCTCGCGCTCGGCATCTCGCTCGGGGCCGTGAACAAGCGGCTGCTCGATGGAACGAACTACCTCGTCGTGCTCAGCGCGATCGAGGATGGAGATGGAGTCGGGCCGGCGTGAGTGACGAGGTACGCGACGTCCTCGATCGACTCGCGCACGCTCCTCCGGACGAGTGGCCCGGGCGTCTCGCTGCTGTGTTCCCGACCGACCCTGCGTTGCGCCAGCAGGCACTGCTCTGGCTGCACGCCGATCGAATGCAGGAGCGCGAGGTCGTCGACGGACCCGAGCTCGGTCCGTCTGCCGAGCGCTACGAGCTGCTGCTGCGCATCGACGCGGGGGCGACCGCGACGGTGTGGCAGGCGTACGATCGCAAGCTCGGTCGCCCGGTGGCGCTCAAGGTGTTCCGCGCGATCGAGGACGCCGACGTGCAGCTCGCGATCGCGGAGGCACGCGCGGCGAGTGACGTGATCTCGGATCACGTGGTCCGCGTCCTCGACGTGAACAGCGATGGCGAGCATCCGTACATCGTGATGGAGCTCGTCGCGGAGCACGATCCGGATCGCGACGCGATCGCGCTCGGCGCGTCGGCGGCATCGCTCGTGCCGCGAACCATCGAGGAGGTCGCGCGCTGGGTGATGCAGGTCGCGCGTGGCGTTCACGACGCGCATCTGCGCAACGTGTTTCATCGCGATCTGAAGCCGCAGAACGTGCTCGTCACTCCGATCACGCGCCGCGCGCGCATCGGCGACTTCGGTCTCGCGATCAGCACGGCGCAGCGCGCGATGAACGTCACCGTGCGCGGCACGCCGGAGTACATGGCGCCCGAGCAGGCGCGTGGTCTGCCTGGCACGCTCGATCCGCGCACGCCCTCGGATCGCGCGACGCTCGTCGCGATCGACGTGTGGGGCCTCGGCGCGATCGCGTTTCATCTCCTGTACGGCCGCTCGCTGTGGCAGCGCTCCGACGAGCGCGCAGCGTGGGAGATCGCGGCGACGGGCGAGCGTCCCTCGCTTCCGTCGAGGAGCGCGCGCGAGCGAGTGCCGGCACGTCTGCGCGCCATCGTCGACAAGATGCTCGCCGCGGATCCAGCTCGGCGCTACGCGAACGCAGCAGTCGTCGCGCACGAGCTCGAGGCGTTCCTCGCGCGGCGGCCGACGAGCTTCGAGCGCGAGCGACACGCGCCTCGACTTCTGCTGTGGTGCCGTCGCAACCCGCAGCTCGCGCTCGCGGGTGTTGTCTCGGTGGGCCTCTTGCTGCTCACGCTCGTCACGCACGACAACGTCACGCGACTGCGCGACGAGCGTGCCGCGCTGAGCCACGAGGTCGCGCAGCAGCAGCTCGAGCACGCGCGGCTCGATCTGACGATTCAGGAATCGCAGCTCGCGCTCGTCCGCAATCGCCATCGGCTCGCCGCGGAGCGCGCATACCTCGCGGATCTGGAGGTGATGATCGAGGAGGATCGTCGCGCCCACGAAGCGCTGATCGCCGCCAAAGAGGCAGAGCTCCGGCGGGCGAGCTCGGCGACCCGCCAGATCATCGAGCAGCTGTCGAGTGCACGCACCGCGCGCGCGAGCTACGAGAAGCTATCCGCCGATAACAAGCGCGAGGCCGAGCGGCTCGCGAAGGAGCGGGATCGTGCGCGCAAGGATCGCGACGCCGCACGAGCCGAGCGCGACGCGCTGCAGCGGGAGCTGGAGGCCTCCGAGCGCGAGCTGACCCTTGCTCGCGAGCAGGCCGAGGCGGCGCGCAGCGAGCTCGCACGTGCTCGGGCGGTGAGCGACGCCGTGAACAAGCCCGCTCCCTCGCCGTCCTCCCTCATGTGACGGGATTCGCCCGGACGAGATGCGCACGACAGGAGTGCTGATCTTCTCAATCAGGATCGTGCGGGCGACCCGTCGCACCTACTTCAGCGAGCTACCGATCGCGCGCTCGAGCTGCGCCGGGAGAGTCGCGAACGCTCCGCTGAAGATGATCTGCATGGTGCGTTCGAGGCGCTCCGCGGCGCGGTCCACCATCAACGCACCTCCTGCGAGGAGCGCCGTGAACAGCCACCGGTTCGCCTTCATGGCGCGGAAGATAGCTCGGGTGGCGGCGGGGTGCTGTCCGGAGTGCTGCGCGTCGTGAGTGCGAACAGAAGGCCGAACAGCGACATCGCCGCGGGGACCATCGGCCAACCGAACAGCCAGCCGTGATCGAGGAGGAATCCGCCGGTCGGTGGCGCCATCATCATCGCGAGCGAGGACAGCGATCCGGAGATGCCGATCGCGATTCCTTGCTCGTGGCGACCGACCGCTTGCGTGATGCGACTCGTCAGCACCGGCCGCAGCACACCGTGGCCGAACGACGACACGATGGTGACCAGCGCGAGCGGCCAGATCTTGTCATCGGGGATGAGCGCGATCACGACGTACCCGACGATCGACGCGATGAACGCCGCCGTGGTGAGCTTGATTTCTCCGAACTTCTTGACGAGCCGGCCGATCAAGCCGCCTTGCCAGATGATGCCGATGAACCCGGAGTACGCGAACAGGTAGCCGACCTCGGTCGCGGTCCACGCGGTGCCCGCATCCGTGACGAACCGCCGCTCGGCATACAACGCGAAGCCGGAGATGAACGCGGAGAATGCGTACGTGAACAGGAAGAACTGGATGTACAGCGAGCGCAGCGTGGGACGCCCGAAGTACTCGGTGTACGTGCCGATGTCGAACACGCTCGGACGCTTGCCGCCGGGGCCCACGACCTGCGCCTCGGGCAGCGTCTCCGGCTTCTTCTCTTCCTTGGGAAGGAGCATGTACGTGCAGAAGATCGACAGCGCCGACAGTCCGGCCGCGAGGATGAACGGGTAGTGCATGCCGTACTGTCCGAGCA
>JAEYYV010000183.1 GCA_023428295.1 Pseudomonadota bacterium | reverse complement strand
CGTCTACCTCTTCCTCTTCGTCCTCGTCCTCGTCCTCGTCTTCGCTCTCCTCCTCGTCCTCGTCGTCCTCATCGCGGTCGGCGCGCAGTGGCGTAACGGCGGCCCATGGAGAAAACATCGCATCTTCGAGGAGTTCACTGCGCATCGGGTACTGTCCTTGTGCGGATTCTAAGCACGCGTGGTGCAAGGTGTGTCAACTCGCAGCGCGCGCTTTAACAATCTTCGGAATCCTGATCGTGGGGATGGCCCCTGCGGCCGCAGACCGCGCGAGCTACCACGCCACGGTGAATGGCGATGTCGCCTTTACCGACAACGTGTTCTCCGAGGAACGCGGACGACAAGACGGCGATCTGTTCACACAGATCCGTCCTGGCGTTCGCTTCACGTACGGAATGCCGCGCATGATCCACGACCTCGAGCTCGAGGCGGAGGTTACCCAGTACGCGCTTCATGGCAATCTTCCTTCCCTCTCGGGTCGCGCTGGATGGCAAGGATTGTTCATCCCGGGGCCTCGCTCCGAGGTCATCATGTCCGCCAACGCGGCGAGTGGCGTTCTGAACGCGATCACCGCCCGCACCCCGCCCGACCAGACGATCATTCAGCTCACGCCCCTCGGCAAGGTCGACTACCAGACCGCAGATGGCAGTCAGTATGCGTCCTACGTCGTCAATCGCGACTTCCGCCTCTCCGAGCGCCTGTTCGCGCGCGCGAGCCGCACGGACGACAACCTCGACGATCCCACGCTCGTCTCGTCGGCCGAAGCTGGCGGCACGCTCGGCATCGAGCGCACGTTCCGTAACTCCACGCTCTCCGTCGAGGGCGGCGCATCGATCGTTCGCATGGAGCGCATCGCCCCGGTCGGCGCACCGATGGGCAGCCGGCTCGATCGCCAGTACAACCCGCGCGCCCGCGGCGCGTGGACGTACGACATCGATCGCCGCTTCAGCGCGATGATCGACGGCGGTCTCGTCTACGTCATCCCGTACGGCAAGGATCCGCACAACCCGAACGATCCGCCACGCCAACGCGGACTGTTCCCGATCGTGGGCGGTTCCGTCTCGCTCGTCGACGTGTGGGGCGTCGCCACGCTCGGACTCCGTCGCGATGTCACGCCGAACCTGCTCGTCGCGCAGAACACCGTCAGCAACCTCGCGACGGTCTCCGGCGCGGTTCCGCTCGTGTGGCGCGGCGAGGAGCCTCGACGTCGCGCACCGAAGCTCGTCGCTCTCGGCGCGGTGCAAGCGATGCGCACGCAGCTCATCGATCCCATCACGTCGGACGTCGACAACTCGTTCGGGCTGCTCCGCATCGACGCGGGCCTCCAATACCAGGTGCGGCCCGGCTTCACGTGGACGGCGCGCTACGAGTTCATGCTGCAGACGAGCGGACGCGACGCGATGAACCAGTACGTCCCCGGGTTCTTCCGCAACACGCTGTTCTTCTCGTTCAAGATCCGCTGGCCCGAGGACGTCGCGTTCGCTGTCCCCAAGCGCCGCCAGAACGCCGTGCGCTCGGATCGCAAGGACCTGATGCCGCTCGGCGCCGAGCCGGTGATCCCCGATCTCCAAGACGGCGGCGGCGACGACGGGCGTCGGTAGTCACCGCTCTCGCACGCGCAGCGCACCCGGTAGCCGGCAACTCGAGTTGCCTACCCACGCGCGTTCCGGCGGTTAGCGCGGCCCGATCACTGCAACCGCTCGCCGCATGCACCGCCTGGCCGTCCTCTGTGTCCTCACCGCGTCGGCGTGCGCGATCACGGACGACGACCTGGCCGGCGAGGTCAGCGACGGCAAGGGCGACCGCACCGGTGGCTCGCGCTTCGACGAGGTCGACCCCACGCACTCCACGAAGACGTTCCGCGAGTACGTGAACAAAGCACTCGACAAGCTCGACGCGCACGACTCGCAACTCGCGCGCCTGACACTGTGGTCGATCGAGTCGGGCTTCGTGAAGATCGACGAGCTTCGCGATCTGACCTGCGCCGACTTCGAGCGCGTGCGCGCGGATCTTCCCGACGCGAACCTCGAGCCCTCCGACCGCGCAACGTTGCACGCGCGCAACTCTGCCGCGGCCAAGGCGATCGAGAACGAGCTCGATGGTTATATGTGGAGCAATCGGATCTACGTGTCGCGCGGCCAAACCGCGCAGCGCCTCGCAGCGACGTTGATCCACGAGGTGAACCACGTGCTGAACCGCTCGGAGGTCGGCTACTACGACGATCTGCCGACGTCGGCGTTCATCCACGAGTATCGATCGTTCTATGCCGAGAGCCTGTTCGATCCCGAGGAGTACGAGGGCATCGATCTCGCCGAGTACGTGATCGTGAACTACGAGCTCGATCGCTCGAAGATCGATCCCGCGGTCCTCGCGACCCCGCTCACGCCGCGCCTCTTGCCCGATCCCAACGCTTGGAAGGTGCGAAACCTGCGCGCAGATCGCGAAGTGCTCCCCGACGTCTGCCTCTAGCGTCGATCGCTTGTCGGGCTAGACGATCTGCACGTCCGCAGCCGGCACGCCGCCAAAGCTCGTGTTCCACGCGACCGCATAGCCCGTCACGCCGCGCACCGCGAACCGCGCGCCCTCGTCGAGCATGTCGGGCGACCCGATCCACTCGCCGAGCACGTCGTCCTCGTAGCACGTGGGCCCGACGACGAGCGTGTCGCGCCCGGTGCCCGCGTGCGGCGCAGCTCCGACGAGCTCGATCTGGCTCCAGCGCAAGTGGCAGTTGCGCGAGAGATCCACGACCCGCAGCGATCGATCCGCGAGCTCGCGCGCGACGACGACGCGCCCGCACGCAAAGCCAGCTTCTCGCGCGATCGCACGGCCCGGCTCGACGAGGAGCTCGAGGCCGGTGATCGCCGCGCGGATCTTCGCGAACGCGTCGCCCCACTCGGCGATCCCGTGCCACGCACCGCCCAGATCGAGGAACGCCGGCTCGATGCCCGCCTCGCGCGCGAGATCGAGGACCGCTCGCGCGCTCGCGATAAATCGCTCGCCGCTCGTCGCTGTCACGGGTCCGTGGTGCACGTGAAGTCCAACGGGCCGCCCCGTCGCGGCACGCGCCATGGCGCGGAGCTCGTCGAGCGCGCTGCGATCGCCGGCATCGCGCACGTCCAGGCCGAAGCGCGAGCGGCGGTGGCCGTTGCCGTCGAGGACGGCGCCGATCGCGGGGTCGCGGCCGGTGATCGACGCCGAGATGCGAATCGCGATCTCCGCGTGCGCGGGAGCCCGCTCGACCTGCGCGAGCGTCTCGCATCCGACGATCACGCGCTGCGGATGCGCGCCGGCATCGGTGGCGGCGAGTGCGCGACCTGTCGGATCGACGATCGAGAGCACGCGCGCGGCCGGCAGCGCAGCGATCTCGCCGGCGCTCGCCGCGTCGAAGCCGTCGCAATGCTCGGCAGCCATCGCCCACACGTCGGGATGCGGGAACGACTTCGCGGCGAACAGCGACGTGATGCCGTGTGCCCGCGCGGCGCTAGCGAGCTCGCGCAGGTTCACGTCGATCCGCGCGCGATCGAAGACGAGCGTCGGCTGCTCGCACGCGTCGATCGCACGCGCGATCGCATCGGGCAGGTCGGCTCGCACGCGTCGAAGCTATCGCACTCGCGATGGCATCGGGCGAGGCTCATCTCGCGGACGCTAGAACGACAGCGTCTTCGGCAGGTCGTCCGAGGTTCGCGCGTCCGGTGCATCGCCCGCATCGACGTCGATCGCGGGACCGCGCGGCTTCATCTCGAAGCCATCGTCGGGCGCCGCCGATCCGACCTGCGGTTTGTCGTCCACTGCAGGTGCAGGCGAGGGCGCTGGCGTAGACGCCGGCTCGCTGTTCGCGATCGTCGCCTTCGAGGGGCCGCCCGATAGCGCCACGTAGGTGACGGGCACCGCGATGCCGAGGCCAATGAGGATCGTCCCGCGCCACTTGAGCCCGAGCTTTCCCTTGATCATGAAGATGCCGCTGATCGCGAGGTACAGGAGCATCACCGCGTAGATGTCCGCGAGGTACGTCCACGCTTTCTTGCCGCGGTTGTAGTGGAGCCAGTTCGCGACGCGAAAGAAGAAGCGCGACGAGCGTTCCTGGACGGTGACCTGCTCGCCGATCACCGTGACCTGCGAGCCGCCGGAGTACGACAGCCGCACCTCGTCACCCGCGCGATAGACGTCGTCGGGTGTGCCCGTGCCCGTCGCCGCGAGCACGCGCTTCACCGCTTCGTCGTCGGAGATGTCGGCGGGAATCGGCGCGATCGTCAGCGTGCGCTCGCTGGACTTGAAGTTCGGATCCCACTCGGAGATGTGATTGATCGCGAGCCCGCTGAGCGCATAGATGATCGTGAAGCCCACCGCGAGGTAGCCGAAGTCGCGATGAATGGCGCGGAGCCAACCACGCCAGCGCTTCTTGATCGTCGTCCAGATGCTCGTGCCCGCGGCCGCACCGGCCTCAGGCATAGCGCTCCTCTTTCCACGGATCGGCGTGGTTGTGATAGCCGCGCACTTCCCAGAAGCCAGGCGCGTCGTCCTTCACGAAGCGAACGCCGGTGATCCACTTCGCGCTCTTCCAGAAATACAGATCGGGGATCAGGCCGCGCACCGGTGCGCCGTGCTGCGTGGCGAATGGCTTGCCGTTCAAGCGGTAGGTGATCAGCGCGTTGTCCATGGTGGCTTCGCGCAGCGGTATGTTCGCGGTGAAGCCGTGCGCGCTCTCGAGGATCACGTGCTTGACCTCGCCCTTCATGCCCGCCTTCTCGGCGAGCGCGCTGATCTGCACGCCTCGCCAGAGGCCGCCGAGCATCGACCAGCCGGTCACGCAGTGAACGTCGGCGATCTTCTCGACCTGCGGCAGCTTGAGCAGACCCGCGTAGTCCACCGTGAACGGCGACTTCACGAGACCGTGCACCTTCAGCGCGAACTTGCGCGGATCCGGATCGCCTTCGTCGCCGCCCATCGGACGCAGGTATTCGAGCGTGCGTTGACCAGGCGGCAGACGCGGACGCCCGTCGGGCCGCTTGTCCTTGGCGGCGGCGGATTGCTGCGCCGATGCGATGCGCACGAGCGATCCGCCCGCCGCGATGAACGTCGTGCCGATCGCCGCCGCCTTGAGGAACTGGCGGCGGTCCCACGCGTCTTTGAGCTCGGGGAAGCGGTCGAGGTCGGGTGTGTCAGCCATTGCGGGACTCCTGAAGCGTAGCTTGGATACGCGGGCAGGACTCCGTGGTTACGACTCAGCTGCGCCCGTAGACCGGTACGAGTGTTCCGGTGGTCAACGTGTTCTCGGCAGAGGCCAGGAACGCCACGGTTTCGGCGATCTGGGCCGGTGTCGCCCATGTCGTGAAGTCGGCTTTCGGCATGGCTGCGCGATTGGCGGGCGTGTCGATGGTGGACGGTACGACCGCGTTGACCAAGATGTTGTCGCCGAGCACCTCGGCCGCGAGGCTCTGCGTGATCGACGCGACCGCGGCCTTGGCCGACGTGTACGCGATCTTGTTCGCACCGCCCGCGGGCTCGAGCACTGGACGCGACGCGACGTTCACGATGCGGCCGCCACCGCTCGCCTTCATGCGCTTCACCGCCTCGCGACACGAGAGGAAGCACGTGACCGTGTTGATTCGCCACTGCGCTTCGAAGTCCGCGAGCGACGTCTCGGTGATCGCACTCATCGCGAACCCGCCGACGAGGTGGATCGACGCCCACAGCTCCGGCAGAGACGCGTAGAACGCGGCCGCCGACTCCTCGTTGTCGAGGGAGACATTCGGGCGATCGGCGACATGCACGATCGCGCCTTTCGAGGAGAGCAGCGCTACGACGCCCGTTCCGAGCGCGCCGCGACCACCGGTGACGACGACATGCTTTCCCTGCATGTCGCCACGCTAGCAGCGACTAGAGAATGATGCCGCCGCAGGCGCTCTGGAACTTCTCGACCACCATGCGGAGGTTGTTCGTCAGGTTGCCGTCGCAGATGGACGTGAACACGCCCTGCGTACCCGAGAGGTTCACGAACTCCTGGAGGCGGTACGCCTGCTCCGCCTTGCCGAAGCCCGACGTGCACGCCGTCTGACCCGCGATCACGCCCGCCGCCCAGCGCGAGCGGTTGCCCTTGATCGCGTCGAGCGAGTTGATGAAGTCCGGCGGGTTGTAGTCCGTCGTCGGCGTGGCGCCGTTCGGGTTGGTGATGTCGATGGTGATATCGATCGTGTCTTGCACCGTCGACGAGTCATCCTCGTCGGTCATGATCACGACGCCGAGCAGCGCGTCGTCGCGCAGGAAGCCGGCGTTGGTCCCGTCCATCACGCGATCGACGAGCGCGAGCTTGGTCGCGATCATCGGCATCTCCGTGCCCGGGCCGTTCGTGCCGACGTTGGCGCGGCAGCCGAGCGTGGTGCCGAGGTTGGGATCCGTGGGCTCGAGGTAGTTGCGCGCGACGTTGCAGTTGTTGCGGAACGCGCCGTTCGCACCCGTCTCGGTCAGCGTCTGCGTGATCGGCATCGGGGGCTGACCGGGGATCGTGAAGTTTGTCGTGATGTTCGTCGTGACGGTCTTGCCCGTGGTCGTCACCGCGACGCGGAAGTCGATGTGCTCGCCGTCGCCATTGACGTAGTTCAGGAGGAGATCCGCGAACAGCGGGAAGTTCGAGGCGAGGTTGGCCTGCTCCTCCATCATCGAGCCCGAGTCGTCGACGACGAACACGATGTCCATCTTCGTGCAGCGACGCGCTTCGCCGGATCCGGATCCGGATCCAGAACCCGATCCGGATCCCGAGCCATCGCCGTCACCGTCGTCACGACCGTCCGGTGCACAGGCTACGAGGCTCAACGCGGAACCGAGGACAACTGCTGCGGTAACGAGCTTCATGATCACTTCCCCCTCGAAGTTGTGCGCACGTTAGATCACCCGCAAAAAACCGAACAAGCGATTTCGTGCAGTGCGCTGCGTCGTGGTGCGTTTTGCGCAACTCGTGCGTCGACGAGCACAGGGCAGTGCAACCTCTCGTGCGCACCCGGCCAGGGCCTGGCCCGGCATGCATCGCGGCACCTACACCTGGCGACATACCGAGGATGCCACCGCACCGTGATAGAAGCGCCATATGGGCGCCCAATGGAAAGCCGCGGGAAAAGAGAAGAACGCCGCGGCCAAAGGCAAAGTCATCGGCAAGCTGTCGAAGGAGATCATCCTCGCGGCCAAGGGCGGCGCGGATCCGGCGATGAACGCGAAGCTGCGCGCGGTCGTCGAGGCGGCGAAGAAAGCGTCGATGCCCAAGGACGCGATCGAGCGCGCGATCAAGAAGGGCTCGGGCCAGCTCGATGACGGCGTGACGTTCGAGCACGTCACGTACGAGGGCTTCGCGCCGCATCGCGTGCCGGTGATCGTCGAGTGCTTGACCGACAACAAGAACCGCACGGCGACCACGATCCGCGTGCTGTTCCGCAAGGGGCAGCTCTCGCCCGCCGCGTGGGACTTCTCGCACGTCGGCTTGATCGAAGCGACCGCACCCGACGGTGCCGATGTCGAGGAAGTGGCGATCGAGGCCGGTGCGCAAGACTTCGAGCCCGACGGCGAGGGCGGCACGCGCTTCTTCACCGAGCCCACGGATCTCGATGTGGTGAGCAAAGCGATCAGCGCACGCGGGTGGACCGTCGCGGCGATGCGACTCGGTTGGCGCCCGAAGAACCCGGTGACCGTCGAGGGGGCCGAGGCGCGCGCCGAGGTCGAAGAGTTTCTGGCAGCGCTCGACGAGGAAGACGACGTCCAGCATCTCTACGTCGGCTACGTGTAGCGATCGCCGTCGACGTTTCCGGATAGCGCGCGGACGTAGTACACAGCGACGTGATCACGGAATCGATGTTTCGAATGCCCGCCGAGTGGGCGCCGCACGCGGCGGTGTGGACCGCGTGGCCGCACGATCCCGAGCAATGGCTCGAAGGCACGGACGCACCGCAGCGCGCGCTCATGGCGATGTGCGCCGCGATCGTCGACCTCGACGGCACCACGCCGCGCGGCGAGCGCGTCGAGCTGCTCGTGCGCGACGCTAGCGACGAGGCCGCGGCGCGTGCGCTCCTCGGCGCTGCGGTCGCCGGCGTTCGCTTCCATCACGCGACGTATGGCGACGTATGGCTGCGCGACACCGGGCCGATCTTCGTCACGCGCGGCACCGAGCTGTCCGCCGCGCGCTTTCGCTTCGACGGCTGGGGCGGCAAGTACGTGATGCCCGGCGACGCCGAAGTCTCTGCGCGCGTGATGGAGTGGACCGGCGTGCGCGGCGCGGCGTTCGACTTCGTCCTCGAAGGCGGCGCGATCGAGGTCGACGGTGAAGGCACGCTGCTCACCACGCGCCAGTGCATGCTCGGCGGCTCGCGCAACCCCGGCCTCGACGAGCGCGCGCTCGAGGCGCGGCTGCGCTGGGCGCTCGGTGTCGAGCGCATCGTGTGGCTCGATCGTGGCCTCGAGAACGATCACACCGACGGTCACATCGACACGCTCGCGCGCTTTGTCGCGCCCGGCGTCGTCGCGTGCATGGAGCCGGCGGCCGGCGATCCCAATCACGACGCGCTCGCCGGCATCATCGCGGATCTGCGCGCGGCCAAGCTCGAGGTCGTCACCACGCCGTCGCCCGGCGAGGTGCGCGATGCGAGCGGCATGCTCATGCCCGCGAGCTACATGAACTTCTACATCGCGAACACCACCGTCGTGATCCCCACGTACGGCGTCGCCGCGGACGACGCCGCGGTCGCCGCGATCGCGAAGCTGTTCCCCGAGCGCCGCGCCGTGGGCCTCGACGGCAAGAGCGTGGTCGTCGGTGGCGGCGCGTTCCACTGCTCGACGCAGCAGCAGCCGCGCTGAGCGGCACGTCACGGGAGGAGTCGCGTCATGCGAGCGAGAGCCTCGCGAGCTCCGCACGCAGGGCGTCGTCGAACACGTCGGGCGCTTCGAGCATCGGGTAGTGCCCGTAGCCGGCGATGTCCGTGTACGCGTAGTCGGCGAAGTACCTCCGGTTCACCTCCACGCTGCCTGCGTTGAGATCGGTGCCGATGCCGCGCACCGGCACGCGCACGCGCTTCGCGTCCTCGCGCACGTCGAAGCGATAGAGCGGCTCGAGCAACGTGACCGCGGTGTCCCCGTCGACGGAGAGGAACTCCTCGGTCAACCGCTCGCGCACGACCGTCGGCGTCTTCGGCGCGAACAGCCAGGCCGGCAAGATCGTGTCGACGGCGTTGCGATAGTTCTCGCGATACGACGCGAACATCGGCGCGACTTGCTCCGGCGTGGGGGTCGCGTCGAGGTTCTTCAGCGTGTCGACGAGGATCAGCGCGGCGAGCCGCTCCACGCTCGGCGCCGCCAGCGTGGCGTACGCGCCGGACATCGAGTGACCGACGAGCACCGTGCGCGGCGCATCGACGGCCCGCACCACGGCGAGGATGTCGTCCGCGTACGCCCGCGCGCTGTGCTCCGTGCGGATGCGCGATGACTGTCCATGCCCGGCGAGATCGAGCGTCACCACACGATGCGTCGCCGAGAACGCATCGCGCTGCGCGTCCCACCAGCGCACGTTGCCCATCCATCCGTGAACGAACACCAGGGCGATCGGGCCATCGCCGGTGACCTCGTAGTTGATCTCGGAGCCGTCGGTCGAGCGTGCAAACACCGGTGCATCCTCGCACGAGCGACGCGACTCGCACTCCTGTGCGATCCCGTTACGTAGCGAACCAGCCGAGCCACTCGGTGACGAGCGCGAGTCGCTCGCGATCCAAGCGATACATGCGCGTGCGCCCGACCTTCTCGTGCGCGAGCAGCCCCGCGTCCTCGAGCACGCGCAAGTGCCGCGTCGTCGTCGGCCACGCGTGCTCGAAGCGCCCGGCGAGCTCGCCCGCCGTCGCGGTGCCGCCGCGAAAGTGCAGCGTCAGCAGGATCTGGCGGCGCGCGGGATGCGCGATCGCGGAGACGACCACATCGAGGGCCGCGAGCTTCTCGATCGGACTCGGTCCCCTGGCGGGCTGCTCGTCGTTCGACACCGCCGTCACGCGCGGCGCCTTCACCGCGCTCGACGGTTTCTTCGCGCGCGTCAGAGAGCCTCGACCTCGCAGATCGTGAGGTCCTCGAGGACAGGGCCCATCGGCTCCCACACCGCCATCACCTCGGGCGTCTGGTGCGCGAGATCCGAGACGGTCCCGTTCTTCCACTGGAAGTACTCGATGTACGAGATGCGGTTCTTGCGGATATCGAGCGCCTTCCACACGCGGAACGGCTCGGCGGTCACGAGATCCGCTGTGCGCAGCGCGACCTCGTGCTTCTTCACGAGCGCGAGGAGCTCGGCTTCCTTGCCGGCCTTGGGGACGTACGTGACGATGTTGGTCACCGGGAGCTCGGGGTTCTCGCGAACGCGTCCGTGATCGTGGCTCATGAGCATTCATTTAGCCAAACTGCTCAATGAGAGCAATCTGAAAGTTAGCGACGTCGCTAATTGTCGCGATCGGCGGCGCGACCGTGGGGCGAATGGCCCCAGGAATCTTCGACGAGCACGCGCGGTTACTGCCGCATGCACGCGGGACGGATCCTGTTCGTCGACGATGATCCGAGCCTCGCCGACATCGCCACAAGAGCGCTCCATCACCACGGCTTCACGGTGCTGACGGCGACGACAGGGGAGGGCGCCCTCGCGCTGCTGCGCACCGAGGATCCCGACGTGGTGATCACGGATCTCCGCATGCCGGAGATGGATGGCCTGCAGCTCGTCGAGCGCATCACGCAGCAGCGCGCGGGTGTGCCCGTCATCGTGGTCACGGCATTCGGCAGCATGGACACCGCAGTCGCGGCGCTGCGCGCGGGGGCGTATGACTTCGTGACCAAGCCGTTCACGCTCGACGTCCTCGCACTCGCGGCCGCGCGCGCGGTGCGACATCGCCGGCTCAGCGAGGAGGTCCTCGCGCTGCGTGCTCGGGTGGCGACGGGGCGCGGCGGTTCGCTCCTCGGCGAGAGCGCCGCGATGCGCGAGGTGGTGGCGCTGATCGATCGCGTGGCGCAGACGGATGCGTCCGTGCTGATCACGGGTGAGAGCGGCACGGGCAAGGAGCTCGTGGCGCGCGAGATCCACGCACGCAGTAAGCGGCACCAGGGAAAGCTCGTCGCGGTCAACTGTGCAGCGATGCCGCAAGCGCTCCTCGAGAGCGAGCTGTTCGGTCACGTGAAGGGCGCGTTCACGGATGCGAAGTCGTCGCACGCGGGGCTGTTTGCCGCGGCCGATGGCGGCACGCTGTTCCTCGACGAGATCGGGGAGCTGCCGATGGCGCTACAGCCGAAGCTGTTGCGCGCGCTGCAGGAGCGCGAGGTGCGCCCCGTGGGCGGCGATCGTGAGCTGCCGTTCGACGTCCGGCTGATCACCGCGACGAACCGCGATCTCGATGCGGCGATCGAGCAGCGCACGTTCCGCGAGGATCTCTATTACCGCATCCACGTGGTGCACGTGGCGTTGCCCCCGCTGCGCGCGCGAGGCCCCGACATCATGTTGCTCGCGCAGAGCTTTCTCGTCGACGCGGCAGCGCGCTTCGGCAAGCAGGTGCGCGGCTTGACGCCCGCGGCCGCCGAGAAGCTCGCCGCGTACGCGTGGCCAGGCAACGTGCGCGAGCTCGCGAACGCGATCGAGAGCGCGGTCGCGCTCGCGCGGTACGCCGAGCTCGGCGTGGAGGATCTGCCGCCGAAGATCCAGAGCTACACTCCGTCGAAGATCGAGCTCGCGGGCAGCGACCCCTCGGACCTCGAGCCGCTCGACGAGATCGAGCGCCGCTACATCTTGCACGTGCTCCAGGCGTGCGGCGGCAATCAGTCGCTGTCCGCCCAGGTGTTGCAGATCGATCGAAAGACGCTGCATCGCCGCCTCAAGGGCTACGCGCTGCGGAACCTTGCCACAGCTGCGGAAGGTTGACCCGATCGCCGCATGCGCTGCGCGGAGTTAGCGCGGCGCGCGGCGTGCACGGAGGACAGGGAGATGCGCACGCTGATCATCGCCGACGACAACGCGCACATGCGCTGGCTGGTACGCACCACGCTGCGCGAGCAGTTCGACGACATCGTCGAGGTCGCCGATGGCCGCGAGCTGTTTCGCCAGGTCGTGCATTGCTCGATGACACGGCGCGCGCGCGACGTCGTCGTGGTGACGGACATCCGCATGCCGTCGTACACGGGCCTCGAGATCCTCGCGACGTACGACGAGCTCGGCTACCACCCGACGACGGTCGTGATGACCGCGTTTCCCGACACGGATGCGTACGCACAGGTCGAGCGCGCGGGCAGCACGCTGATCCCGAAACCGTTCGCGACCGCGGAGCTGTGCGCGGTGGTGGAGAGAGCATGCGCTCGCTAGCCGCTCCCGCGTTGTCGCGCCGCGCTGCGATCGCGATCGCGATCGGGCTCACGCTGCTGATCGGTCTCGGCGATCAGATCACCGGCGCGGACGTCGCCTTCACGCTCCTGTACGCGGCGCCGATCGCGATCGCGACGTGGTACGCGGGCTTTCGCGGTGGCGCGTGGATCTCGGTGCTCTCGACGCTGTCGTCGATCGGGAACATGTTGCTCGATCGTCGCTCGTGGATCACCACGACGTGGAACGAGGTCGGCATCCTCATGCTGTTCCTCGCGCTCACGTACTTGCTCGCGCGCCATCGCGATCACCTCGCGCACGAGCGCGCCGAGCACCGGCTCACGGTGGATCAGCTGCGCCACGCGGATCGCTTGAACGTCATCGGGACGCTCGCCGCCGGCGTGGCCCACGAGATCGGCACGCCGCTCAACGTCATCTCGGGGAGCGCCGAGCTGATCGTGTACGCGAAGACGCCGGCGGAGCGCGAGGAGATGTCGCTCGCGATCCGCGAACAGACCGAGCGCATCAGCGCCATCATTCGCCACCTGCTCGATTTCGGCCGGCGCGCGGGGATGAAGACCACGCAGGTGGATCTCGGTGCGATCGCGCGGTCCGCGGTCGCGCTCGTCGCGCCGATCGCCAAGAAGAAGTCGATCACGCTCGTCGTGGAGGCGTGCGCCGAGCCGGTGATCGTGACGGGAAACGTCGCAGAGCTCGAGCAGGTGCTGTGCAACCTCATCCTGAACGGCGTGCAAGCGATGACCGGACGCGGGACCATCACGCTGCGCACCGGCACGAGCGGCACCGTCGCCGTCGAGGATCAAGGACCCGGAATTCCCGCCGAGGTGCTCCCGCACATCTTCGAGCCGTTCTTCACCACGAAGGACGTTGGCGAAGGCACGGGCCTGGGGCTCTCTGTCAGCTACGGAATCGTCTCGGATCACGGCGGCACGATCGAAGCGGAGAGCACGCGACGAGGTGCGCGCTTCATCGTGCACCTGCCTCTCGCAGGCACGAGCGAGCTGCTACCTTTCGCGCATGAGTCAGGTCACCGTCGCCGCGCTGCAAACGGCGCTGTCGGATGATGTCGCGACCAACGTCGCGCGCGTCGTCGAGCTCGTTCACGAAGCAGCCGGAAAAGGCGCGCAGATCATCTTGCCGAGCGAGCTGTTCGAAGGTCACTACTTCTGCCGCACGCAGCTCGAGCACGACTTCGATCGCGCGCATCCCGTGGACAATCACCCCACGCTAAAGACGTTCCGCGAGCTCGCGGCGCAGCTCGGTGTTGTCATTCCGGTCTCGTTCTTCGAGAAGGCAGGCCCCGAGTATTACAACTCGATCGTCGTGTTCGACGCCGACGGCACGGACCTCGGCCTCTATCGCAAGAGCCACATTCCCGCCGGGCCGGGCTATCAGGAGAAGTTCTTCTTCAAGCCGGGCAACACGGGCTTCAAGACGTTCGCGACGAAGTTCGGAACGATCGGCGTCGCGATCTGCTGGGACCAGTGGTTCCCCGAGGCCGCGCGCGCGATGACGCTGCAAGGCGCGGACATCTTGTTCTATCCGACGGCGATCGGCAGCGAGCCCGAGGAGCCGGAGCTCGACAGCCGTGACTCGTGGCAGCGCGTGATGATCGGACACGCGGTCGCGAACGCCGTCGGCGTGGTCGCTGCGAACCGCGTCGGCACCGAGGGATCCGGCAAGGAATCGATCACGTTCTACGGCAGCTCGTTCGTCGCCAATGCCCGCGGGGACAAAGTGGCCGAGCTAGCACGCGACGAGCAGGGCTTTGCAATTGCCACGCTCGATCTCGACGCGATCAAACGCGTTCGCGCCAGCATGGGATTCTTCCGAGACCGACGACCGTCGCTGTATCGTCGCCTCGGAGAGTGAACATGACGAAGTATCTCGCGCTCGCGCTGCTCCTCGGCGCGTGCGGACCGAAGGAGACGGCTGGCAACACCGACGCGAACGGCGGCAGCGACGCGGACGACACGCCGATCGATGGCGACGTGTGTCGCGCGCCGCAGATGATGATCCTCCTCGATCGCACGGGGACGATGCATCGCGATCTGTCGGGGGCCACGCCGCCCGACAACACCGCGGGTCATGCGATGGCCAAGTTCACGCTCGCGATCAACGCGCTCGATGGACTGCTCGCGACGCCGGGACTCGATCAGACGCTGCGCCTCGGGCTCGCGTTGTTCCCGCGTGATCCGGGAGGCCAGACGTGCATCACGCTCTCGCAGCGGCTCTCGGGCTCCCAGACGTTCATGAACCCGATGTGCGAAGCAGGCGAGGTGCCCGTGTCGCCAGACCTCGGCACGGCGGCGCAGATCGCGACGCTGCTCGATCCGGAGGTCACGCGACTCTGCAACACCACGCCGACGGGTGCGGGGCTCGAGACGGTGCGCGATGCGCTCGCCGCGATCACCATACCCGAGGTGGATCAGTACGTCGTCCTCGTGACCGACGGCGCGGACTTCTACGACTCGTGCCCGACACCGGATCCGATCCCGCTGCTTCGCTCGCTCTCGGCGGCGAACATCAAGACGTTCATCGTCGGCTTCGGTGCGCAGAACACCACGCCGCAGGGCGTGAACCCGCCGCTGCTCAACGAGATGGCGTGTGCGGGCCAGACGGCGAAGGACTTCGCGGCCAACTGCATGCCGCTCGCGGGTGGCGGCTTCACGGCGGTGGACGCCACGAACGGACCGCGCCTGTACTTCGACGCGGCGGACGGCCCCTCGCTGTCCACGGCACTTCGCGCGGTTGCGCGCGAGGTCTGCTGCGGCTGTATCTTCTAACCGGTTAGTGTGCGACTGCGCGGGCGGGGACGCGTCCGGACACACATATCAGGCCAACGGCGCGCCGCGCCGCGTGCTGTCGCTGCGCCGCCTCGATCAGATCAACCTCGTGCACACGCTGCTCGGGATGCAATCGTCCGAGCTCGGCGATCCGGTGTTGCTGCTCGATCAGATCGATCAGCACGTCGCGACCAAGGTGCTGCCCGTGCTCGAGCCCGACGCGGCGTACCAGATCGGCGACGAGGCGTTCGCGACGAGCGAGGGCATGAAGCTCTCCGCGTTCGCGGGCAAAGCGATCCGCGACGAGATCTCGGCGGCGCTCGGTCGCGATGCCGAGACCGCGCATCGGATCGCGACGCTCCTCGGCGAGCGGGCGGCGTTGATCGACGAGTGGCGCGCCATCATGGATCAGAAGGGCTGGCGCTTCGGCCGCACGAACGATCGGTTCCTGCCCGGTGGGCTCGTCGACAGCATGGAAGGTCACGTCGTGTCTGCGCAGCGCGATCGCGCGAAGACGATCGACGACGAGCTCGCGCGCATCGAGGCGCCGCGCATCGCGTCGCTCGTGCACCAGATGGTCGCCGCGACGGTGCGCCGGCACGAGGCGCAGCACGGCCTCGACGACGATCGAGACGAGTCGCACCGTTATCCGGCGCAGTTGAGTGAGCTGCTCGGCGACAAGACCACCGACGAGGACGGCGAGCCGTTGCGCTACATCGCGAGCGCACGTGCCGAGCTCTCCGCGTACGTGAGCCAAGTCGCCAACGATCCGATCACGACGCATCTGTCGCAGTGGAACGTGGCGCGCTTCGCGTTCGACGACGATCAGGTGAATTCGTCCGAGTTCTACGCGGGCGTGCTCCTCCTCGAGGGACTCGCGCGGCACCTCGGCATTCCGAGCCCCGGCCCGGCGATTCATCACCGCCGCGTGGATCGCGCGCGCCTGCTGCAAATCGCGACACCCATGGTCGGCATGTCAGGCGAGCAGATCCACACGGCGGCCCAGGCGCTGTGGAGCGAGCTCTACGGCGAGGACTTGACGAGGATTGTCGACGCGCCAGCGTCGCCGCCGAGATTGTCGACAGGTAGCGACAAGTAGCGACACAACGTAGCGAGTCGCAACGATGAGTTGCGCCTTCGCTGGATGCCCGAGGCCGCGTCACTGGGTATTGGTCGGAGATGCGGTCGCCGTTCGCGCCTGTGCTCGTGCCCGTGATCGCGTTGATCGCGGCGCTGGTGCGCTGGGCGTGGCAGGGATCCGGCAACCTCTACACGGCGCTGGACAAGCGCTTCTACGTCGCCGATCCGGATCTCGGCTGGCGCATCTCGCCGACGCAGCCGATCTGGGTAGGCCTCGAAGTCTGCGCGATCATCTTCGCGATCGCGATCGGCCTCGGTGTCGGCGGCGTCATCCTGCGCAAGCTCGAGCGTCGTCGCGGTCGCATCATCCTGCCGCTGCGCGCACTCGCGTGGCTCGTGGCGGCCGTTCCACTGGCCATTCCCATCGCCGCGTTCGCGAGCGGCGGTCCACCGCCTGGCGCACGCGAGTCATTGCCCGCGACACAGGCGGTGGTGCTCGAGACCGGCATCAGCGGAGCGCTCGATGCGCCGCGCGGTACGTACAGCGTCGTCGAGCATGCGGGAACCGTGGTCACCGCCAAGCTCGCGGCGGGCGGCGAATCGTTCGATGCGCGGTTCACCGGCGTGACCGGAGGTGTGCACCTCGATCCGCGTGTGCTCTCGACGGTGAAGGGCGAGATCGTCGTGCCGGCAGCGAGCGTGGACACCGGGATCGGCGAGCGCAGCAAGCACGCGCGCAACGGCTACCTGCTCGTCGACAAGCATCCGCAGATCACGTTCGCGTTCCAAGAGCTCGTCGCGGCGCGACAGGACACGCCGAGCATGATCGCGTTTCGCGCGCGCGGTCAGCTCGGCCTCATCGGCCAGACGCACACGATCGACGTGACGGGAACGCTGAGCAAGCCCGACGCGGTCGCGGTCGCGCGCCTGGGCCTCGACGGGGCCATCCTGCTCGTCAACGCGCAGTTCTCGATCGCGATTCGCGACACTGCTCTCGCACCGGACGCCAACGATTTCGACGGCGACCGTATCCCCATCCAGATCACGTTGATCTTGAGACACACAGGAGACTGAGAATCATGAAGCTCGCAACGTTGTTCCTCGCTGTGGCCGCCATCGCGCTGCCTGCCTGCAAGAAAGAGTCGGCTCCCACGGAGGCGAAGCCCACCACTGAAGCGCCCAAGGAGACGCCGAACGAAGCGCCGCCTGCACCGACGCCGGCTGCCAGCGCGGACTTCATCACCGTCTATGCGGCGCACGCAGAGCCCAAGCCGAACGATCCGGTCGAGGTGAAGTTCGAGAAGTTCAGCGTGACGAAGGCCAGCTTCGATCCGAAGAACCTCGAAGGCGGCACCGCGACGGTCGAGATCGATCTCGCGTCGCTCAGCTCGGGCTCCGAGAAGCGCGATGGTCACCTGAAGAGCGAGTCGTACATCGACCTCGCGAAGTTCACGACGGCGACGATCGACGTCGCGAACGTGAAGAAGAAGGACGACACGCACTACAGCGCGGACGCCACCGTCGACTTCCACGGCGCGAAGAAGACGTACCCCGTGGAGTTCGAGGTCGTCGCGACCACCGACGACAGCGTGACGATCAAGGGGGCGCAGAAGTTCGCACGCGCGGACTTTAACGTTGGCAAGGAGCCGGGCCCCGAGGAGTCGGTGGCCAAGGAGCTCGAGATCAAGCTCCAGCTCACGCTGAAGAAGACCTAGCGCTGGCCGCGCAGGCGAGGCATTCGCCGCGCCGAACGACCCTGCTACGATCGGGGGCATGAACTTTTTTGCCAAAGCGGTGATCACCGGATTCGCTCTCTCGCTCGGCGGTGCGCTCTTCAAGAAGGTCGCGAAGCAGCTCGGCCTCGAGGACGACAAGAGCAAGGAGCGCGAGGAAGTTCGCAAGCAAGACGGCGTGACCGACCCCGACCTCGAGGGCGCGTCCGTTCCGGCTAACTAGTTGATCGCCCACCGGCTTTCGGCCGGTCATGTACGCGATCACGGTGGGCCTCATGTAGGCGCGCAAATCCCTAGGCGCTTTGCGCCCGCCTGCGTAACACTCGATATCTCTCGTGAAGTCGAGCAACCTCGCCCCCGGCTTGCTGCTGGCCATGCCTCAGCTCGCCGATCCGAACTTTTCGCGGGCGGTCGTCCTGATGATCGAGCACAGCGATCAGGGTTCGTTCGGGTTGGTCATCAACCATCCGAGCCCGATCAAGGCGAGCGAGCTCCTCGACAGCCTCGAGATGAGCTGGCGTGGCGAGGACAGCGCGGTCGTCTGGGCCGGTGGTCCGGTGAGTCCCTCGACGGGCTGGGTGCTGCACGAGCCCGTCGGCATCGCGTCGCCGGGGCAGGGCACGATCGCGATCACGTCGAGCATCTCGCTCTCGGTGTCGCCCGATCGACTTCGCGCGATCGCCAACCAACCACCCCGCAACATTCGCCTCCTCCTCGGCTACTCGGGATGGGGCCCCGGGCAGCTCGCTCAAGAGATGGCGCGCGGCGCTTGGCTCCACACCGACGCCACGCCGAACCTCGTCTTCGAGACGCCTCCCGACATGATCTGGGACACGGCCATGCGCTCGCTCGGCATCAACCCTCGTGATCTCTTCACGGGCGGTGGCGTTAACTAGCCGCTCAGCCCGAGTCTTGCTGTAGAAGATGTACATGGGGTTCGTTCGCTGGCATTCCGCGGCCTTGGCTATCTGCGCGCTGGGGGCTGCGGCCTCCACTGCGGACGCTCGAGGTGCGGTCACGATTACCTTCACCAGCTCGCAGGCACCTGCCAGCAACTACGCACCCAACAACGTGCTCGCGGTCTGGATCGAAGGCCCGGGCGGCACCTTCATCAAGACCATCGATCGCCAAGCCCTCGCGCGCGTGCAGTACCTCGTCTCGTGGCGCGCGAAAGCAGGCGCGAACGACATGGACGCGATCTCCGGCGCCACGCGCGTCGGTTATGCCGCGCACACCGTCACGTGGAACTTGCAAGACAAGCAAGGCCAGCTCGTCCCCGACGGCACGTACACGATCCGCATGGAGCTCGCGCAGTCCAACGCGACCAACGCGGGCTCGAACAACCAGGGCACGTTCACCTTCGTGAAAGGTCCCAACCCGCAGGTTCAAACGGGCCTCTCGAACGGCGGCTTCACGAACGTCACGATCAACTACGACGCGAACGCGCCCGCGTGTAACGACGGCATCCTCGACGCGCCCGAGACGTGCGACCCGGGCATCCCCGCAGGCCAACCAGACAGCTGCCCGACGACGTGCCCGTCCACCGGCGACGCGTGCATGCCGAACCGCAAGAACCCTGACCCCGCGCAAGCCTGCACGCGCGCGTGCATCGTGGTGCCGATCATCGAGTGCAAGAACTTCGACGGCTGCTGCCCCGAAGGCTGCACCGCCGAGAACGACTCGAACTGCGCCGACGGCGGCGGCTCGGGCTCGGGCATGAACAACCCCGACGGCGGCATGGGCGGCAGCGGCAGCGGCGGTACCGGCACGAACATCGACGGTGGGTGCGCCACCACAGGTGGTGCGTCCGCGATGTTCGCGCTCGGGCTCGCTGCGCTCGCGAGTGCGTCGCGTCGTCGTCGACGCTAGCCACCTTCGTTGCCAACCACCGAGCGAAGCCGCAGCGAGGCCGCGGCGCTCAGCGTACCTTGGTGGCGAGCCGAGCAGGCGTTAGTCGTAGTACTCGGCGCCCAGGTGCGTGATCAGCTCGTCACCCTTGGTATAGCGGAGCGTGTTCTTCAGCTTCATGAGCTGGATGAACAGATCGTGCTCGGGATAGAGCCCGTCGGGCGTCATCGGGCTCTTCCAGTAGAACGAGAGCCACTCCTGGATCCCTGACATGCCCGCGCGATGCGCGAAGTCCATGAACAGCGCGAGATCGAGGACGATCGGCGCCGCGAGGATCGAGTCGCGGCAGAGGAAGTTGACCTTGATCTGCATCGGGTAGCCGAGCCACCCCTTGATGTCGATGTTGTCCCAGCCCTCTTTGTTGTCGCCGCGCGGCGGGTAGTAGTTGATGCGGACGACGTGCGAGATGTTGCCGTACAGCTCGGGGTAGAGCTCGGGCTGCAGGATGTGATCGATCACGCCGAGCTTCGTGACCTCTTTGCTCTTGAACGACTCGGGGTCGTCGAGCACTTCGCCATCGCGGTTGCCGAGGATGTTGGTCGAGTACCAACCCTCGAGGCCGAGGAGTCGCGCCTTGAAGCCCGGCCCGGGGATGGTGTTCATAAGCGTCTGGCCGGTCTTGAAGTCCTTGCCGGCGATCGGCAGCTTCTGGTTGCGCGCGAGCTCGAGGAGCGCGGGCGTGTCGACCGAGAGGTTCGGCGCGCCGTTCGCGTAGGGCACGCCCATCTTGAGGCACGCGTACGCGTAGATCTGCGAGGGGGCGATGTCGTCGTGCGAGTTGCGAAGGCCCTCTTCGAACTTCGCGAGCGACGAGTGGACCTCGGTCGGCTTGCGATAGACCTCGGTGGAGCCGCACCACACCGCGACGAGTCGATCGCAGTTGTGGGTCTGCTTGAAGCGCGTGATGTCCTCGATGAGCTGCTCCGCGAGGTGCATCTTCGAGGTGCCCTTCTTCACGTTCGGGCCGTCGAGCTTCTTCACGTACTTCTGCTCGAACACGGCGGGCATCGGCTTGATCGCCTCGAGCTCTTCGCGCAGCGGCGCGAGGTGCTCGTGTTGATCGAGGACGCCCGCGCGAATCGCGGCTTGATATGCGTTGTCGGGGAAGATGTCCCAGCCGCCGAACACGATGTCGTCGAGCTTCGCGAGCGAGACGTACTCTTTGATCGCGGGCGACACACCGTCGGTGCGTTTGCCGATGCGGATGTGCCCGAGCTGCGTGAGCGATCCGATCGGTTGGCCGATGCCTTTACGAATCGCGAGGACACCCGCGATAAACGTGGTGGCAACAGCGCCCATGCCCGGCATGAGGATTCCGAGCTTGCCGGACGCCTCGTTGACAGTGACTGCTTTCTTTAGCGGCATTGTTCTCCACGAGTCCGCGAGAGCGGGTAAGTGCACAGAAATTGCCGCACACATGTGACGCTGGCAACGGGCAGCGGACGGCAATCGGTCGTGTAAGTGCTTCCGACATGTGTTGGTGCCGTCGACAACTCTCCTTTCCGCCCCACGGCAGCTTCCTTCAACCTCACGCTTCGACCGTGCGGTTGTAGAAGTCTCTAGGACGACTGGAACAGACTTTTCATCGCGGCTGGATCATTCGTCATGATGCCGTCGGCGCCGAGCGAGAGCAGGCGCGCTGCTTCGTCGCGATCGTCGACGGTCCAGAAGTCCACGCGCAATCCAAGCGCGTGACACTTCGCGATGAACTGCGTGCGATCGAAGCGAAGCGGCCCCTGCGCCACCGGAATCTGCGCGGCGTTGCCGGTGCGCGGGATCGCACGCCACAGCGGGATGGGCATCCCGAGCAGCGCGACGACCTCACCTTGCGAGAGGGCGGTCTCGCCCGCATAACCTCGACGGCGCACCTCGGTGGCGATGCGCGTCTTGAAGCTCGCGATCGTGACGCGATCGACGGCGTGCCTTCTCTCGAGCAGCTCGAGCATCGGGCCGATCGCGCGCTCGTCCTTCTTGATGTCCACGTTGATCCGCACGCGCGGAAACGCATCGAGCACGTCGGCGAACAGCGGCACGGTGATGCCTTTGCCCGCAAACGGTCGCGTGCCGTCGGGCGCGACGAAGCCCCAGCCCACGTCGAGTCGACGCGCGTCGGCGAGGTCGATCGCGTTCCATGCGACGGGCGTGGCCGCCATTCGCACGGCGGTGTCGTCGTGCACGACGATGAGCTGATCGTCGCGCGTCAGATGCACGTCCATCTCGAGCGCGTCCACAC
>JAEYYV010000150.1 GCA_023428295.1 Pseudomonadota bacterium | reverse complement strand
CCCGCCCCCGCCTCTGGCCCGCCTACGGCGCGCGGCGATGGCCGGGGCCTCATGCATCGCTTCGCGGCACATGGTCGCTACTCGTTCGCCCGCGTCGGAGCGTCCGACGGCGGCATCGACCTCTACGCCGATGTCGGCGTCGGCGTGCAGCACATCCGGTGGGATGCGGGCGGTGCGTGGACGCGCGGCGATCTGCAGCTCGCGCTCGGTCTCGCGGTGCTCGGGCTCGGCGAGCGCAGGCACGGGGGGCTGTCCACGTCGATCGTGCTCACGCTCGCGCCGCGGAGCGACGTCGCCGGCGCGGGCATGGCGTGCGGAGGTCCGTGCGACTACGCGACGACGCCCACCGGCTTCGATCGCAGCTTCATGTTCGACGTCACCCTGATGTTCGGCAAGTGACGACGCGCCGTCACCGTGACCTTCGCGGTCGCTCGCGGGCGGCTACGCGCGCGCGGTCGAGGACGACTTGCGTGGACGCGCTGCCTCGGCGAGCAGCTCGGCCGCGTGGGCCTTGGCCTTGGACGTGGCTTGCCCGCCGAGCATCCGCGCGAGCTCGTCCTTGCGCGCCGCGACGGTGAGCTTCTTCACGCGCGTCTCGGTGCGGCCCGCGACCTCCGCCTTCTCGACGTGAAAGTGCTGGTCCGCGAACGCCGCGATCTGCGGCAAGTGCGTCACGCACAGCACCTGCCGCCCGTTGGCGCCCGTGCCTCGATCACCGGCCACGGCGCGGATCTGCGAGCCGACCACGTGAGCGGTGGCGCCGCCGATGCCCGTGTCGACCTCGTCGAAGACGTAGGTGGCCACGTGCTCCGCGCGACCCGCCGATTGAAGGCCGAGCTTGAGCGCGAGCATGATGCGCGAGAGCTCGCCACCGGACGCGATCTTGGCGAGCGGACGCGCGTCCTCGCCCTTGTTGGACGCGAGCACCAGCTCGACCCGATCGGCGCCGTGCGGACCGAGCCCGCGACGAGGTGGCGCGCCTTTGGAACGCGCGCCCGAGGCCGTCGAGGCCCGCGATGCGCTCGTTGCACTCGTTGCACCCGATGCGCCCGATGCGCCCGTCGTACCGGATGCGATTGACTCCACATCCGTACCGTCGAGCGTGTCGATCGACACCTGCAACCGCGCCGAGCCCATGCCGAGCTCGACCAGCGCCGCCCCCACCTCCTTCTCCAGCTTCCGCGCGGCCTTCTTGCGCGACGCCGTGAGCGCCGCCGCCGCGGACATGGCAGCTGCCTCCGCTTTGGTCCGCGTGGCGAGCACGTCGGCGAGCGTGGCGTCGCGACCTGTCAGCGCGTCCAGCTCGCTGCGCAGCTGCGTGGCCTTGGCGAGGATCTCGTCGAGGTTGGCGGCCGCGTGCTTGCGCACGAGGCGACGGATGAGCGCGATGCGCTCGTCGAGGTACGCGAGCCGCTCGGGATCCCCCTCGAGCTTGTCCGCGTACGCGCGCAGCTGATCGGCCGCGTCGTCGATCAGCGTCTCGATCTCGACGAGCTGCTTGGCGATGGGCTCGAGCGTGGCGTCCGTGCGCATGCCGCGCTCCACCTCGCGTGCGGCAGCCGCGACCCGATCGCGGGCGGAATCGTCGCTTCCATAGAGGACATCCTCGGCGGCGCGGGCGGCCCCTTGGAGCAGATCGACCGACGCGAGCCGCACCCGCTCGAGCTCGATGGTCTGATCCTCGCCCGGCGTGAAGGCAGCGCCGTCGAGCTCTTCGAGCTGGAAGCGCAGGTAATCGATGCGCGCCTCGCGCTCTCGCTCGTCGCCACCGAGGGCCGCGAGTGCGTCGTCACACTGGCGCAGCTCGGCCCACGCGGCGGCCATGGCCGCGACGAGGGGCTCGGCCGCGCCGAAGGCATCGAGCAGATCCCGGTGACGCGATGGATCGACGAGACCCTGGTGCTGGTGCTGGCCCGAGAGATCCACGAGCAACGCACCGAGCTCGGCGAGCCGCGCCGCGGTGGTGAGCGCCCCGTTGACGTACGTGCGCGAGCGACCGCCGCGCTGGATGACGCGCCGGATGAAGACCTCGTCCGCATCGCCTTGCGAGCCGAGCCCCGGGAGCCCCGCGCCGTCGAGCACCGCGCTCACGCGATCGCGCAGATCCGGCGGCACCTCGACGATCGCCTCGACGACTGCCTCGTCGGTGCCGGTGCGCGGTATGTCCGCCGATGCGCGCCCTCCGCGCAGGAGGTTCACCGCCTCGACGATGAGCGACTTGCCCGCGCCGGTTTCACCCGTGAGCACGTTCATGCCCGGGCCGAGCTCGATCTCTACGTCCGACAGAATCGCGAAGTTGGTCACGCGCAAGTGCCGCAGCATCACGCACCACCTTTCTTGGTCGGCTTCTCGCGCGCCGAGGAATCCGCGCGTGCGCCCCAGTGGAGCTTGTCGCGCATGACGTCGAAGAAGGTCTTGTCACCTTGATACATGACGAGGGGCTTGGCGCGCGTGGTGATCTCCACGACGTCGCCCGCGAGGAACGAGTGCCCCCACTGCGCGTCGACGGTGATCATCACGCCGCGAACATCGGCGCCGAGCTGCAGCCGGATCGTGGCGTCCGCGCCGATGACGAGGGGACGGTTGGTCAACGCGTGCGCGCAGATCGGCGTGAGCGTCATCGCGTCCTGCCCTGGCACCACGATCGGCCCGCCAGCCGCCATGTTGTACGCGGTGCTGCCTGTTGGCGTCGCGACGAGGAGGCCGTCCGCTCGGTACGACGCGACGAACGCATCGTCGACGAACGCATCGATCTCCACGATGCGCGCCATGGCACCCTGATGAAGGACCGCGTCGTTGAGCGCGTACCTCGTGACGGGCTCGCCACCGAGCCGCGTGAACGTGACGGCGAGCCGCATCCGCTTGGTCAGCGGCAACGTCCCCGCGAGCGCGGCAGCGAGGCCCGCTTTGGCGTCCGCGGGCGACCACCCGGCGAGAAACCCGAGCTGTCCGAGGTTCACGCCCAAGACGGGTCGTTCGCGATCGGCCACCAGCCTCGCGGCCCGCAACATGGTTCCGTCACCACCCAAGGCGACTGCGAGATCCACTGCTCCGCCGAGCTCCGACTCGGGGAGGACCTCCGCTCCTTTCGGAGCGATTTGGTCCTCTGTTGTGACCACGGGGGTATGGCCTTGTTGGCGCAACCATGGGACTAAGTCCTCGAGCAGGGCACCCGCTTCGGTCTTGTCCGGCTTGAGAATGAAACCGACTCTCGACACGCCACGTTCGTACCACGCCTCCCTGACACTGAACGAATCCTCAGGTCGGCATTACACGTTTGCGGCTTGACTACCTTTTCTTGGCCTTGTACACGATCGGCCCCTTCCGAGTATCCCCATGAACACGCAGACGACGCAGAAGAGCTCCTGGCTCACGAAAGAAGCCGGCGAGGCACAGCGCGAATGGTTCCAGATCGATGCAACCGGGCAGACGCTCGGTCGCCTCGCCTCGCGAATCGCGCTGGTGCTCCGCGGAAAGCACAAGGCCACGTACACGCCGAACGTGGACATGGGTGATTTCGTGATCGTGCTGAATGCCGGTGGCATTCGCCTCACCGGCAACAAGGCCGACAAGAAGCTCTATCACCACCACACCACGTTCCCCGGCGGCATCAAGACGCGCGTCGCAAAGGACGTCCTCAAGAACGATCCCGAGCGCGCGATCCGCGAGGCGGTGTGGGGCATGCTGCCGAAGGGCCCGCTCGGCCGCCGCATCCTCAAGAAGCTCAAGATCTACAAGACCGCTGAACACGATCACGCCGCGCAGAAGCCGCGCACGCTGACGATCAACTAGAGCGCGGAGAATCACCATGGCAACGCAGAAGACCTACGCCACCGGACGCCGCAAGACGGCCATCGCCCGCGTGTGGCTCACCGCCGGCGACGGCAAGATCACGATCAACGACCGAAGCGACGAGGACTACTTCTCGCGCCCGACCGCGCGGATGGTCATCCGCCAGGGCCTCGAGGAAGTCTCGCTGCTCGGTCAGTACAATGTCGACGCCACGGTTCGCGGCGGCGGCATCTCTTCGCAGGCCGGCGCGATCCGTCACGGCATCACGCGCGCCCTCATGAAGATCGATTCGGACCTCCGTCCGAAGCTCAAGGCGGCCGGGTACGTCACCCGCGACCCGCGTAAGAAGGAGCGCAAGAAGTACGGTCAGAAGGCCGCACGCGCTCGCTTCCAGTTCAGCAAGCGCTAAGTCGCTCGCTGTTCGTCCGACGCCGCGTGGTTTTGCCTACGCGGCGTTTCGCGTTTTCGGAAGCGGTCGACTCAGGGACACGCGCGCTTGTGGCCACGAGCGCACGCGGTGGCTCGCAGCTCGGCCGCGCGCGTCTGATCCGCCGCGTCGCCGTGCTGGAGAATATCGGCGGCGTGATAGCAGCCCGCCGGGTTCGCGATGCACTGCCGCTCGTACAGCTCGATGGCGCGGGCGCGATTCGCGGGCGACTCCGTCGACAGATGCTCGGCGAGCAGCGCGCATGCAGAGCTCGGCTCGATCGCGCAGCCGCGCTCGAGCAACGCGATCCACATCTCGCGCGTGTATCGCGAGTCACCGCGCGACGCGTTGCGCCTCGTCCATTGTCCCGCGAGCGTGCACGCGGAGGCGTCGCCTAGCTCGCAGCCTCTGGCGAGTAGCTGCACCGCTGCGTACTGCCGCTCGCGATCCCCATGCGCGCCTATGTACGCCGCACGGCCCGCGAGGCGGCACGCGAGCGCATCGCTCGCCTCGCACGCGACGAGACACGCGCCCTCCGTCGCCTCGCATAGGTGCGCCTTGCGCGACGACGATGCATCGATGGTGCTACGCGCATTCAGCCCATCGTCTAGCCCAGCGGGATCGTGCGGATCAGACGCCGCGACGCTCGGCTCGCCGCGTGTCGCGACGACGACGATGATCGTCCCCGCGAGCGCGAGCG
>JAEYYV010000098.1 GCA_023428295.1 Pseudomonadota bacterium | reverse complement strand
CCCGTGGGGTGGGAAGCGCGCGGGCGCGGGGCGAAAGCGCAGCAAGGGAACGCACGACTCGCCGCATCGCACGCGGCCGGAGCACCGCGAACGCGATCCGGTTCACATCACGTGTCGGGTGAGGACGGGCGTCGGGAGGCTACGCAAGCGTCACGTGCACCACGCGATCAAGCAGGCGCTCGTGAGGTACGTGCTGCTGCCGACGTTTCGTGTTGTGCATACGTCGGTTCAGAGCAATCACATCCACATGCTCGTCGAGGCGCGCGACAGGGACGCGATCTCCGAGGGAATGCGCGAGATCGCGATGGCGCGCGCGATCAACAAGTCGCTGAAGAGGAGCGGCAAGGTGTTCGAGGGGCGGTATCACCGCGTGGACATCACGTCGCCGCGTCAGGTCAGGAATGCGCTCGCATATGTCTACAATTGGAGGCGGCACCGCGAGGACGTGAACACGCCGGGCGCCGAGATGTGCTGATCGATCCGTACTCGACCGCCGCGTCGTTCGATGGCTGGCGCGATCTGGACGCGGTGCCAGCGTGGGATCGATTGCCGTCCGCCGATCCGCGAACGTGGTTACTCCGCGTTGGATGGCGACAGCATGGGTTGATCAGCGTTCGCGACGTTCCGGGGCCACTCGCGCGGTAAGCGAGCGCGTCCATCGCAGACGCTACGCCGACGCTACGTCGCAAACGCAAACGCAAACGCTCGCTCGTTCATTCGTTCGTTCGTTCGTTCGTTCTTCGTTCGTTCTTCGTTCGTTCAGATCACGGCGGTGGTGGATCGCTCGACGTGTGGTCGTGCACGATCTTCCAACCTTCGGGGCGGCGCTCGAGGATCACCGTGAACACACCGCTGCCCGGCGACTCCGCCTTCGTCAGCGACCAGCGACCGAGGACGACGGCACCGTCGGCGCCGAGGTTGTCGACTTGGAGGATCTCGAGCTCGAGGTGACCCATCGAGGTCGGCGACGTTGCGTACTTCGCCTTGTAGGACTCGAAGGTCGCCTGCCAGCCTTTGCGGATCTTCGAGCCCGACGTGAAGACGAGCGAGTCGATGCGGGCGTAGCCGTCCATGTAGCCGGCGAGGTCGCCGCGGTTCCAGGCGTCGGCTTGCTTGGCGAGGAGCTCGGTGACGGAGGTCTTGTCCATCGCCGAGAAGGTTCGCACGGTCGCCGGTGACGCGGGCGGTGCGGGCGGCGCAGTCGCGCAGGCGCCTAGAGCGGCGACGGCGACGGCGACGGCGACGGCGACGGCGACGGCGACGGCGACGGCGACGGCGACAGCGATGACGAGACGCACCATCGTCAGGTGATCGTGATCGTCAGGCGATCGTCAGATCGGCTGCAGCGAGAAGACCACGCGCACGCGAGCGCCGCTGCCGGTGAGGATGATCGTCGATTCTTTGCGCCAGCCCGTCTCGAACGGGTTCACGCTGGTCTCGTTGCCGAGGGCGTCGTCGGGGTTCAAGAAGTCGTCGACATCGCGGAGGTCGGCGCGCAGGCGGATCGTCTCGCCGGCCCGGGGCTGCACGGAGACAACGGCTTCGGCGAGCGGCTGGCCTTGGCCGAACTGTTGACCCTCGCGGATGCGCACGTAGTTGCTGCTGTTGCGATCGAACAGCGTGGCGGAGTTTGCGCCCTCGACCCAGATGCGGCCGTAGATCTCGAGATCGCTACCGGCGTCACCACCTGCGTCGTCGACGGCGATCGAGCTCAGGGCGATGCGGACGCGCTGGCTCACGCGGTTGCACTCTTTGACCTCGTAGTCCGTCGTGAACGACATGCGCGCGGGGGAGTTGTCCTTCAGGTAGGACAGCTTGTAGGCGATGGGGGCGCCCGGCGACGTCTTGGAGTAGTTGCCGCCCGTCTTGATGAACTCTTTGAGCGCCTCGTAGCTGTCGATCGTTTGCACGGCTGCGCCCGCGTCCCCGCCGAGGATGAACGCGGTGATCTTGCTCTTCGAGATGATGTCCTTGTAGGTGACCGAGACGTCGCCTTTGACGTCGATGCCGCCCGAGTACGTGAACTCGAGTGCGGCGCCCATCTCCTGGGCGGAGTACTCGGACTCGAACGTGAAGACGACCATGCGGCCGTAGGTGACGGACGAGACGTACGCGGGAGGACGCGTCGCATCCATCTTGTGCTGGACCTCGGCGAGCGTGATGTCGGGCGCGAACATCTGGCTCGGCGATCCCGGCGCGTCGAGGTCCACCGTGTAGTACGCCTGCGTGTAGCGAACGACGTAGCGCGAGCGGACCTCTTGGTTCGAGAAGTTGAAGTTCGTCTTCAGGCTCGCGACGCCGAGGCCCCACGAGGCTTGAACACCGAGCGCCATGTTGAGCTGCTCTTCGGTGTGGACCTCTTCGATCTCGCTGTAGAGGTTCGCGGCGGTGGAGCCGGTGATCTGGCTGTCGAGGATCGAGCTCAGCGCATCGCGATACGCGGAGAGGCTCGGCTGCTCGATCGTCGCCGTCTTCGCGCCGGCGAGGTTCTCGAGGCTGACGGAGATCGTCGCCGGGGCGCGCGGAAGCACGACCTGCGTGAACAAGCCGGTGAGCACCGAGTCGGCGCTGACGAGCGCCCCCGGGTACAGCGAGTCAGAGTTTGCCGCATACGCGACGATGCGATCGAACTGACGCGTCTCTTTCAGATTCTGCTTCACGCACTGGTAGTCACCCTCGCGCGCCTCGGCGGAGATCGTTCCGCTCTGGACCTGCGCATCGTCTACCGGGAGGTACGGCAGCGAGTGGATGTAATCGTCGATGCTCGGGCCCGCAGGCGGCGTCGGGATCTCGGTGGCGCACGCAACATAGAGCGGGAGACCAACCAGCCAGGCAAAACGCATGGCCGCAACGCAGAGCAACATCGCGGCCAGCGCTGCACACGATGTGCATCACCAGCATTCGCGAGCTTGCGTCGCGACTCGGTCACACGCGCACACAGAAAGATGCAGGCATTTAGTTCCCATCGGAGAGTCTGGACCTGACCACTGGATCAGCCAGTGCCGTGACAATGGGGTAGCGTTCGAACGTGGCGAATGCCGTACAGATTCGCGAACCAGATCTCGCGCTGCTCTACGCGCGTGCCCTCGTCGCGATCGCGCGCGCCGATAACGAGCTCGGCCTCGAAGAGGGCATGCGCCTCCAGCACAAGATCGACACGCGTCTCGTCGAGCCGATCGCGATCGATGACCTCCTCCTCGCCGAGCCGCTCGAAGCACGCGCGCTATCGGCCATCGCCGGTGCGTCGAGCGGCCCGTTTCGGGGAGGCACGCTCCACCCCGGCGAGCTGGCGCGCCTGATCGTGGTCGACGCGATCGAGGTGGTCCTCGCCAAGGGGCACATCACCGAAGAGGAGGCGAAGACGATGGTCTACTTCGCGACCGCCCTCGGCTGCACGCTCGACGAGGTGCGCTCCATGACCGCGCACCTATCGCCGTGGCTCGGCCACCTACGGTGAGGTGACTACGTCGCGTACGTGGCCACGACGGCGATGTACTGCTCCATCGCCGCGTCCTTGGTGGTGCCCTTCTTCTTCGCCCACGCGTCGTACTTGGCGCGGCCCCGGAGATCCAACATTCCGGGGCGATCTCCCGTGACATCACCGACGGTGGCTTGCTTGTACAGCGCGTACATCTCGAGCATCACGTCGTTGCCCAAGCCCGTGACTGGCTTGATCTTGGCCTGAGCCTCGGCGAAGCGCGTGGATAGGTCCGACATGCAGCGAGGATATTGCAAAAGGTTGCAGCGAGAACGCGATGGACACCGCGAAGTCCGCGACCTCGTCGAGATCGCTCATCGCAGGAACGTGTCGAGATCGAAGCTCGCGTCCTCGACGCGATCGTCCATGCCGGCACCGCTGCGATAGGAGCGCGCCTTGCCGCACTCGAGGCACAGGCGGATATCGCGCCCGCCCGTTCGGCTGAGGATGGCGTAGGTCACGATCGCCTTCTGCGCGCAGTCGGGGCACTCGTGCATGTAGACGTCGTCGCGCTTGAAGCCGCGCTTCTTCAGCTTGTACTCGTACGTATCCAGCTGGTTCTGAGTGAGCGGCACGCGACGAGCCTACCGCGGCGGCGCGTAGTACAAAAGGCGGATGCCCGGCGACGGTGCGCTAGAACGACTCGCACAGCTCTTGCGCGGAAAGCGCCTGGTCGCGCTCACCGGCGCGGGGTGCTCCACGGAGTCCGGCATTCCGGACTACCGCGGCGCGGGGAAGCCGCCGCGCGCACGCCCGTCGATCCAGCACCGCGAGTTCGTCGACAAGGCCGAGAATCGTCGTCGCTATTGGGCGCGGTCGTTACTCGGTTGGCCGCGGCTCGCGGCGGCACAGCCCAACGCTGCGCACCGTGCACTCGCGGTGCTCGAGGAGTCGGGCGTGGTCCGCGGGCTCATCACGCAGAACGTCGACGGGCTGCACGGCGCTGCTGGTAGTCAATCGGTGGTCGAGCTGCACGGGGCGCTCGCGCGTGTGCGGTGCCTGTCGTGCTCGCAGTCGATCACGCGCGACGAGCTGCAGGCGCGCTTGCTCGCAGCGAACCCGACGTTCTCGACGAGAGCGCACGACGTGGCGACCGCACCCGATGGCGACGCGGAGCTCCCCGACGAGATCCTCGGCGATTTCGTCGTCGTGCCGTGCGCTGCGTGCGACGGCGTGTTGATGCCCGACGTCGTGTTCTTCGGCGGCAGCGTTCCGCGCGCGACGCTCGACGCGGCGTGGGACGCGTTCGATCGCGCCGAGGCGCTGCTCGTGGTGGGCTCGTCGCTGACGGTGTTCAGCGGCTATCGCTTCGTGCGCCGCGCATCCGAGCGAAGCATCCCGATCGCCATCGTCAATCGCGGCCCCACGCGTGGCGATCCCCACGCGACGTTGCTGGTCGACGCGCAAGCAGGGCAGGCGTTGCCGGCGCTCGCCCGCGCCCTCGCGTAACTCGTGTAGCATCGCCGGATGCGATTCGCGGTGGGACTCGCGCTCGTCGCTTGTGCGTGCACGAGCGAGCCAGAGGATCTCGGCCCCGACGCTGCACCCGACGCCGCGGTGGATGCACCGCCGGCCGAGCCGGGCGCCGCGGACTTGCTCGCCGCGGTCGCGGACTGCTCGAACGTGATCGGCGGGCCGTACATGGACGGACCGGGGCAGCCCAACGACATCGACATCTGCGGCTTTGGCGCCGCGATCGCGTGGACCTCCGACATGGACATCGACTGCGACGGCAAAGAGACGCCGCAGTGCAACCTCCAGACGGATCCGTACTTCATGAACCAGACGGCCGCGACCGACTCGATGGGCAACCCGCTCGACGCCGCGACGCTGCCGTTCGTGGTGTTCCCGGGCGCGAGCACGCGCTGGGACTACCGGATGCACGGGATCGGCATGCGCACGGTGGTCGCGGTGATCTACGCGGACAAGGTCGTCTACGGTCCCGCCGGAGATGTCGGACCGGCCGCGTACATCGGCGAGGCGAGCTACGCGATGGCCGAGGCGTTGGGCATCGACCCGGATCCCCGGACCGGCGGGACCTCGAGCCGGGTCACGTATATCGCGTTCACCGGGATGGAGAGCCGGGTGACCGTCATCGAGGATCACGACGAGGCGACGGCCCTCGGGATCGCTCGCGCGAAGGTGCTGCTGGGCCGGTAGCAACTCGACTAGCCACCCGTGCCCACGAGAGTCCGCGGAAGCTGGCGTTGTCGAGTCGGTTGTCTCCAGCAAGTCGAGTAGCCGCGATCACCGAGGCCAACTACTTCGATCTGCACTATCTGATCACCACGTACGGTGGCGCAGTGTTTGCTCTGTCGACGAGCAGCCATGCGCACCTCGCTCCTGTTCGTCGCCGCCATATTCTCCGCCATCGGCTGCACCGACTCCGATGGTCACCTCCACTGTGACGAAGACGGTGAGAACTGCGTCGACGAGACGAGCGGGTACGAGCAGGCGTACGAAGAGGGCCGGCAAGAAGGCAAGGCCGACGGCACCGACTGCTCGGGCGTCCGCGTCCCCGACCGCAACGGCTTCAACAAGCGCATCGCGCTGACGTTCGACGACGGCCCGAACCCCGCGACCACCCCGCGCGTGATCGAGATCCTGAAGGCTCACCGCGCTCCGGCGACGTTCTTCATCAACGGCAGCAAGCTCGCCGCTTCCGGCGCGACCGCACTCGCGCAGCGGATCGCGGCCGACCCGGACTTCCTCCTCGGCAACCACTCGCAGAACCACACGAACCTCGCCGAGCAGACGCTGGCGAAGGCCGCGAGCGAGATGGATCGCACCGCGCAGTCGGTCACCGCCGCGGGCGAGACGATGAAGTGGTTCCGCTTCCCGTTCGGCAGCTCCACGTGCGGCACGATGAACCTCGTCAAGGAGCGCGGCTGGTTCGCGGCTGGCTGGCACATCGACAGCGCCGATTGGTGCTACGCGGCTGGCAACGGCGTCTGCAAGAAGTCGACGTTCAAGTACGTCCCCGACGATCAGCGCAACGACATGCTCGGCTACATCATGTCGCAGGTCGCGTCGACGAACGGCGGCGTCATCCTGTTCCACGACATCCACCCGAACACCGCGAACAACCTCGATCGCATCCTCACCGCGCTCGAGCAGGCCGGCTACACGTTCGTTCGCCTCGACGACACGAGCGTGTTCCCGCGCCTCAACGGTGTGACGCCCCCGCCGCAGAAGTTCATCGGCGATGCGTGCACCACCAACGCGCAGTGCGCGTTCACCGCGAATGGCCAGCAGGGTCGGTGCAGCAGCGCTGGCTTCTGCACGATCTCCTGCCAGGGCTCGTGCCCGGATCTCTCGGGCAAGGCGCCCACGTTCTGCATCGCCGACGCTGCATCCACCGGCGCGGGCCTGTGCGTGTCCAAGGCGCACGCGCTGAACAACAACTGCGCGCTGCTTCCGAACACGACGCGCCGCGATGCGGATCGCTTCCTCGGAACGAGCAACGCTGCTCCCGCACGCGCCAACGTGTGCGCGCCTCGGTAACTCGTCTCTCGTGAGCGGTGTAGGCTCGACGGTATGAAGACTCGTGCCGCTGTCGCTTGGAAGGTCAACGAACCGCTACGCATCGAAGAGGTAGACCTCGAAGGCCCGAAGCAGGGCGAGGTCCTCGTCGAGATCAAAGCCACCGGCGTCTGCCACACCGACGAGTTCACGCGCTCCGGTGCGGATCCCGAGGGTCTGTTCCCGGTGATCTTCGGGCACGAAGGCGCGGGCATCGTGCGCGAGGTCGGGCCGGGTGTGACCTCGCTCGCCGTCGGTGATCACGTGATCCCGCTCTACACGGCGGAGTGCCGGCAGTGCAAGACGTGCCTCTCGCAGAAGTCGAACCTGTGCACGTCGGTTCGCGCCACGCAGGGCAAGGGACTCATGCCCGATGGAACGTCGCGCTTCTCGATCAAGGGCCAGCCGATCCATCACTACATGGGCTGCTCGACGTTCTCGAACTTCACCGTGCATCCCGAGGTGTCGCTCGCGAAGGTGCGCAAGGACGCGCCGTTCTCCTCGATCTGTTATGTCGGCTGCGGCGTGACCACCGGCATCGGCGCCGTGCTGTTCACCGCGAAGGTCGAGCCGGGTGCGAACGTCGTCGTGTTCGGTCTCGGCGGCATCGGCCTCAACGTGGTGCAGGGCGCGAAGCTGGTCGGCGCCGACAAGATCATCGGCGTCGATATCAACCCGGCGCGCGAAGCGCTCGGCCGCTCGTTCGGCATGACGCACTTCGTGAATCCCAACGATCTACCGAAGGGGACGGAGCTCGTCCCGCACCTCGTCGAGCTCACCGGCGGCGGGGCGGACTACTCGTTCGAGTGCGTCGGCTCGACGCAGCTCATGCGCCAGGCGCTCGAGTGCTGCCATCGCGGGTGGGGCGTGTCCGTGATCATCGGCGTCGCCGGCGCGGGGCAGGAGATCTCGACGCGTCCGTTCCAGCTCGTGACGGGCCGTGTGTGGAAGGGCAGCGCGTTCGGCGGAGCGCGTGGCCGCACCGACGTGCCGAAGATCGTCGATTGGTACATGGACAAGAAGATCGAGATCGATCGGCTGATCACGCACAAGATGCCGCTCGAGAAGATCAACGACGCGTTCGATCTGATGCACGAGGGTGCATCGATCCGCTCCGTGATCGAGTTCTGATCAGTTCGGCTCGTCGACGACGATCCGGAACCACAGCGATCGCGGGGCGCCGCAGTTGCGGCAGATCACGTCGAGGCGACGAAGCCCCGCCGCCACCGACACGTGTTCGCGAATGCGGTACTGCGGCGTGTCGCACTGCACGCAGGGCATCGCTTCGACGCGCACCTCGATCACCGAGGCGGAGGTGACCTCCATCGGGCGCTCCTCGGATCCGCCTGGCTGGAGGAGAAACAGCTTCTCCTTGTCGCGAACGAGCTTCTTCAGATCGCGCTCGAGCTCGCGGCGCGCCGTTCGCGAACGCTTGCCGCTCATCGCGAAGCGACCTCGCGCCAGCGCACGAACGTGACGACGGCCAAGACACCATTACCGAACGACGAGAACAACATGCGGTGCTCCGGAAACTGCGTGCTGACGAGAAACCCGGCGAAGTAGGTGAGGGCGATCAGGTTGATCCACGGATCGATCATGATCGCGAACACCCCGACGATGATGCCCCAGAGGAGCATGTTCCAGATCTGCGTTAGCTGCGGATCCGCGCCGAGGCTCCACATGCCGATCGTGTTGATGATCTGCGCGAGGAACAGAAACCGCGCGCAGTGGAGGATGCGGCGGTTGATCGCCGTGGTCGGTCGGTTGAAGAACGAGAAGATCGCAACACCGACGAGCGAGCCGATCGCCCACGTGAGCTGGCTCTGAAACGTGGACATCGCGAGGCTTGGAAACTTCCACGCACAGAACGGAAGGATCGTGAATGCGATGCCGAGACCGACCGCGATGCGGCGCGTGCGCGCGTGCACGGTGGGGTCGTGTTCGCGGCCGATCGCTGCGAGGCTGTCGCGCTTGGCGGCGGCGGCCTTGGCATCGACGAGGAGTGGGTGCGGCTCGGGGAGCTCCTCGAGGAGCGCCACCGCTGTGTGCGGATCGCCGCACGCGAGCTCGAACTCCGCGATCGCGAGCGTGGTCTGCGTCATCGCAGCACGGAGCTCGATGTTGTCGCGCCACGCCGCCAGCGCTTCATGGAACGCGAAGCGCGACACGGCGAGCTGGCGATAGATCTCCTCGCGGTCCTGTTTGCGCTTCGCGCCCGCCAGTGCACGCAGCTGCGCACCACGGGCGATCGCACTGTCGGCGAGCTGACTCGCACCGCGATGATCGAGATAGCGACGGAGCGCGAGCTGCATCTCCTCGATCGAGGCGTACCGCTCGTCGGGATCCGCGTGCATCGCGCGCGCGCAGATCGCGGCCAGCTCCGCGGGCGCATCGGCCGGCAGCTGCGGCCTGGACATGATGATGCTCGCGATCATCTGCACGGCGCCGTCGCCCTGATGCGGTGGATGCCCGCTGATCAGCTCGAAGAGCACCGCGCCGGCGAGATAGATATCCGTGCGCTCCGTCAGCGGCGGATCGCCTTCGCGGCGAAGCATCTCGGGCGCGAGGTAGCACGGCGTGCCGGCGAGCTCGTTGGCCTCGGACGCGAGCGCGAAGCGGCCGGTCCCATCATCGCGCAGCGAGACGGCGAGCCCCCAGTCGAGCAGGTACACCTCGCCGAAGTTTCCGATCATCACGTTCTGCGGCTTCAGGTCGCGATGGATCACACCGCGCGCGTGCGCGAAGCGGAGTGCGTCGAGCACGCGATCCAATATGCGCAGGTTCCACGCGAGCAGATCGCTCGTCAGAAACCGCCGCTGAACTTCGGCCGCGTCGCGAACGAGCGAGCTCCACTCCACACCGTCGACGCGCTTCAGGATGAGCAGCGGAGACAGGCTCGCGTCGATCTCGAGGTGATGGACGGGAACGATGTTCGGATGCTCGAGCGCGCCGGTCGTCCACGCCTCGCGCAGGAGCGCCGCCGCGTTCTCGGGATGGCCGGGCTTCAGCGTCTTCACCGCGACCATGCGGCCGAGCGCGACCTGCTCTGCTTCGCGCACGATGCCCATGCCGCCTTCACCGAGCGTCTTACCGGTCCTCAGCTCGACGGGCTGACCGCGCTCGACGAGCTGCGCTAACAGCTCTGCCGCGCGGCCCGCGTTGCGATCACCTCGCTGCGGGACGATCGTCGCGACCGTGCTCGCGGGCTCGGAAGCGACCGTGTCGAGCCACGCCTGGACTTCGCGTTCCCCCGACGATTGCATCGGAGGAGATCGTATCAGCTCGGCTCGACCGGCTCGACGATGCGGAAGAAGAACGAGCGTGGCTCGCTGCACTGCCGGCAGGTCACGTTCACGCGCCGGATGCCTGGAGCGGCGCGCTCGTGCTCGTGGAGGCGATACGTTCCGCCATCGTGCGGGCAGTTCATCGCAGCGACGCGCGGCTCGATCACAGCGGCGGACTTCACGACGATCATGAGGATCAAGATGAGGGCGTTTGACCGCCGCGCTACCTCGCTGTTCTGCTAGTGCAGGAAGCGTTGCTCGAGCGGCACCACGCCGTACGTGGCGCGCACGCTGTCGAGCGGCTCTTCCCAGAGGTCTTCCCAGTACACGCCGAGGAGCGGCGCTGCATCGCGACCTGCGCGGTACGCCTCGAGCGCCGAGTGGCGAAGTGCGCCCCAGCGCCGCTCGAGGACGAGGTGCTTCATCGTTCCGAACACCATGATCAGCGCGGAGACCGGCAAGCGAAGCTGACCGAACGTGAACCAGTGCACGAGCACTTCTTCGTGCCCGGTGACGCCGACCTGGAGCAGGGCGTGCCACACGTCGTGCGTCTGGCGAAAGCGCCGCATTAGATACGCCATGTCCGGATCGTCGATGTGGCGCGTCTGCGCTGCTTGGTAGTCCGCCGAGAGCTTGTTGTCGTCGAGATGGCGAACGTACGCACCGCCGAGCGTGGAGGCGGGCAAGCGGCGAAGCGCGTCGTAATCGATGTGATCGCTCGACAGCTCGGGCCGCTCGGCGAGGAGGCGCTGGCCCTCCGGGCTCTCGCGCATCGCTTCGAGGAGCCGCCGGTAGCGCGGGCGCCCGGTGATCTCCTCGACGCGGTGAATCTCGGATGTCTGGTTCGAGTCAGCAAGGACGCGCAACACGGCGCGTCCGACGAGATACGAGTCGCTCAGCATTCCCGACGCCATGGTCGGAACTGTAGCAGTTAGTCAGCTGCGCGAACGACGCTCGTCGCCCACTGCGCGTTGTGATTGGTAGCGGTCAGCGATTGCCACGGAGCGCGGAACGCCGGGCCGGTGATCACGCCGAACGACTCCTTGGCGTGCAGCGGGAAGAACGGGGCGAGCCACAGCTGCTCTTGACCGGCTGCGAGTTGGTGACCGAACTCGCGCGTCGAGGTGAAGCTGATGAAGTACATCATCTCGCCGTCGAGCGAGGTCTCGTAGGGGAGGAAGCGCGCCCACGAGCCGCTCTCGCCGCCGGAGATGCGGAACGGGCCCTTCGTGCCATCCGCCGAGACGACAAACACTTCGGCCGAGTGGTTCGCGTACGAGCCGCCCGACGAGCGCGTCACCGCGATCCACTCGCCATCCGGCGACCACGTCGGGTAGTAGCTCTGCACCGCGCCGTCGAACGGCAGAACGACCTTCTTCGGTCCGAGGGCGGCGGCGTTTGCGTCGAACGTGCGAACGACGATCTCGGCGCTGGCGAACTGCCAGTCCGGACCCTCGGGAACCTCGACGGTGACGAGGTGCGTGCCGTCGGGAGAGATCTCGGGGCTGCCGGTGACGTGCGCAGCGTCGAACGTGCGGATCAAGCGGCCGCCTTTCAACTCGAACAGCTTGAGCACACCATCCTCGACAGCGAGCAGCTTGTCGCCAGCCGGCGTGAACGTCGCGGACGACCAGCGCTGCGTCGACGAGCCGATCGGCATCGCGCGGCCCTCGGCGAGATCGAACACCGCACCCTGGCCGCTGGCGCCGTCGAGCGTCATCGCCATGCGAGCGCCATCTCGCGAGATCGCGTGACATCCCACGCACGCAGCCGGGCTGTCGGTCTCGGGGAACACGGCCTGCGCTTGCCAGGAGGTGGAGAGATCGTGTCGCACGAGCGTGCTCTGCGAGCCGTGCATCTCGTTGTAGTAGATGGCTCCCGCGACCTCGGTGTCGCTGAGGCGAATCGTTCGCATCTGGCTGACACACTTCGTCAGGGTCGCTTCGGTTTGCATCGCGCTGATCCGGATCGACGCGCGATCCTTGGCGGTCGTGAAGGGCATCCAGGCTGTTCCGCCGACGGCTGCGTTTGTCGCGCGCGTGTAGATCACGCGCTCGACCCACTGGTTCGACACGCGCATCTCGTAGAGATCGCCGGCGCCACCATCCCAGTGCACGTCGAGGCGGCCGAGGTTGGCCATCATCGTGGTGCCGTCCGCGGGATAGACGAGCTCGGTGCCGCAGTTCGTACCGATGATGGCACGCTCGAACATCTTGCCCGCGCTGCTCGGGACGCCGGTGCCGTACTCGGTGTTCGTGACGCGAACCGCGACGGTCGCCGATGCGGTCGCTCCGTCCATTCGCGCGGTCACACGAACCGGACCCGCGCCGCCACCCGTGACGCGCAGCGTGGCGGCATCGAACGAGCCGAAGCGATCGTCCGCGATGGTGAACGTCGCCTGATCGGTCACGTCCACGACCGAGCCATCCGGCTGCGTCATGTAGGCGCGAAACGGCTGATGAACGGCATAGCTCTCGGCGACGGTCACGCCCACGGTCGCGGGCTCGATGCGAAGCGAGCGCGTCGCGTCGACCCCGACCGTCGAGTCGCTCCCATCGCTGTCACGCTCCC
>JAEYYV010000011.1 GCA_023428295.1 Pseudomonadota bacterium | reverse complement strand
TCGACGACGTACGCGCGCATTGCTTCGAACGCGATCTCTGCCAGATGCGTTCGCGACATCGCAGTATCGGCCGCGGCCATCGCAACATCGTTCGCGACCATCGCGACATCGTTCGCGACATCGCAATGTGCCAGGACATATCGGCCGCGGCCATCGCAACATCGTTCGCGACCACCGCGACATGCGTTCGCGACCATCGCAATATCGGCCGCGGCCATCGCAACATCGTTCGCGGCGATCTCTGCCAGATCGTTCGCGACCATCGCGCCACACGCGATCCGGACTCGACCCGCGTAGCAACCGCGCTCCCTCGAAACCTCAACCGAGCTCACCGCAGACGCTCGTGTTCGAGTTCGATCGAGAAACACCCGAACGTCACATCGAGGGGAACAATGTTCCGCGAAGCTCGACGGAAGACGGCGCGACGTCACCCAACGCCACGATTCGCGGATCGGTCGCGCGGCCCGACAGCCCACGTGGGCGCAGTCGCGACACTCGCGTTGACCTCGAGCTCTCGACGACGTACGCGCGCATTGCTTCGAACGCGATCTCTGCCAGATCGTCGGCGACCATCGCAGCATCGTCACCACACGCCCACGATCCCTCGAGATCCTCAAACGAGCTCACCGCAGACGTTCGTGTTCGAGATCCTCACATCGACGGGCAAGGTGTTCCGCGAAGCTCGGCGGAAGACGGCGCGACGTCATCCAACGCCACGATCCGCGGATCGGTCGCGCGGGCCGACAGCCCACGTGGGCGCAGTCGCGACACTCGCGTTGACCCTCGAGCTCTCGACGGCGTACGCGCGCATTGCTTCGAACGCGATGTCTGCCAGATCGTTCGCGACCATCGCACATCGTCGCGACACGCGAGCCGGGCTCGATCCGCGTAGCAACCGCCCTCAAACGAGCTCACCACCGTGTCGTCCGCCACGATCCGCGGATCGGTCGCGCGGACCGCCATCGCGTCCCGTTCATTCCGAGCTCGACGGCGCTACGTCCGATGCTTTTTCCGGATCACGAGGCGTAAGGTGACAAGTTTGGTGGCGTCGGTCGCGACACCCGAGGACTTCTTCGGCCACGCGATCCAGAGAATAGCCTTCCGTCACTTTGGCCTTCGCCACAGGGAATGATGTTCCCATTTCGAGCGTCGTTTCGGTGAGATGTAACGACAGGACGCCAATGATGGATTTTGGTGGAACGTGTGATCTAGCAGTCTGGTGCAAACTTCTCCGTGACAAGGGGTGGACGGGGCCCCGCATCGCTCGCGAGATCGCGAAGAGCGAGGGCTACGTCAACAACCTCATCCGGGTGGTCGAGCGCGCCTCGCCCAACGTACTCACGCGATGGCGATTGGAGCAAAGCCCGGCGGTGGCCCACGTGTGCGCGACCGATTGGCTCGTGCAGATCTGCCTCTTGCCGCATGAGGTGCAGGACGCCGAGCTCGCGCATCGGATTTCCACGCACGAGCCGAAGCCGTCGGCGTCGGCGTCGGGATCGATGCCGGTCGCACCTACGAATGACTCCAACGGTCAGCACGGATGATGCGTGCTAGCTGATCGCCCAGAGGATGCGGCGACAGCTCGATCTGTTTAGCGCGCCGAGCGTCGCGTTCGATGCTGCGTTCGCGTCGCTGGTGCGCCACGAGATCGGGCTCGGTGCGTGGGTCGATCACGTGCCGTGCTGGGTACAGAATCACGACGCGCTGTTCGACGAGCTGGAGCAATCGCTCGCGTGGAGGAGCGAGACGATGCGCATGTACGATCGCACCGTCGATGTTCCGCGGCTGCTCGCGAGCGTGCCGAAGGAGCACGCGCTGGTGGAGGCGATGCGCGTCGCGCTGTCCACGAAGTACGGCGAGGAGCTCGTGCGGACGACGGCGGCGCTGTATCGCGATGGCAACGACAGCGTCGCGTGGCACGGGGATACGACGGCGCGCGACATGATCAGCGCGCTGGTCGCGACGGTGTCGCTCGGGCAGCCACGTCGGTTCTTGCTGAAGCCGACCGAGGGAGGGCGCACGCTCGCGTTTGGGGCAGGGCGGGGCGACTTGATCGTCATGGGCGGCACGTGTCAGCGCACGTGGCGTCATGCGGTCCCGAAGGTGGCGGAGGCGGGACCGCGGATCGCGCTCATGTTTCGGCCGAGCTGGGCCGCGAACTATCGCGATTGATAGGGTCCGGACGGAGGGCGAGTCGCGGGAGTCGCAATCTGCTTTTCCGTCGAGAAAACGGGTCCGCGATCACCCGGAGTGCGAGTGCGAGCTGGGTGCATGTCGACCCGCTCGCGACGGCAAGTACGCGAACGGAAGTGCGCGCGAGATGGATCGACGAGTGCACAGCGGGTCGGCACTCAAGGAGATCATCATGAAGGCAAGCAAGTTCATCGTACTCGTCGGCGGCGTCCTCGGAATTCTCGCGTTCTTCCTCCCGATGGTGACCGTTCAACGAGCCGACTTCTCGGGCTCGGTCAGCGCGTTCCAGATCGTGAAGGGACTCGACACGATGTCGGTCGCGGCGGGGTCGCGAGAAGTGAGCGTCGCGCTCGCAGATGCGGGCTCGAGCGCGGCGTCGGCGAAGGAAGCGCTCGACGGTATGAAGGCGATCGTGATGGCGATCTTCGTGCCGGCCCTGATGCTCGTGCTCCTCGGCGGCTTGGGTGTCTATCGCAAGAAGTTTGGCCGCGTGGCGGGCACGTTCTCGCTGCTGTTCGGCCTGCTCGGCCTCGGCATCGGGTCGCTGCTCAAGTCGGCAGCGGAGGGCGACTCGGGCATCGGCCTGACGCTGCTGTTGCTGACGGGCGTGGCGGGTATCGTCGGTGGCCTCCTCACGATCGTGAAGCCGGAGCGCCCGGTTATTCCAGCAAACGAGCAGCCAAAGCTGGTCGCGCTCGCGGCGTGATTAGATCGGCGTGGCGCGTGGTGCGTCTTGCCCCGGATGCATAGGGGCATATTGCGCAAGCTCGTCTTCGTATTGCTGCTCGGCGTCGGTGTGGGTGCGGCCGCGGCCGACTCGCTGGGGACGATCAGCGGATCGATTGCCGCGAATGGCGCCCCCGCACGCGTGACTGTCACGTGCGGCAAGGTCACCAAGACAGTGATGACGGATCCAGCGGGCAACTTCTCCATCGGAGGGTTGCCCGCAGGTGCATGTACCGTCACCGCGAGCGCGAATGGTCATGCGGCTGGATCGACGAACGTCACGGTCGCGAGTGGAAGCATGGCGACGGTGCGGCTGTCGCTCGCGTCGGCGAACGCGCCGAAGGACAAGGCGAAGCCTGACCCGAAGCCCCTGAAGAGGGTCGAGGCGAACGAGATGCACGCACCGTTGGCAGTCGCTCCGTCGCCGCCGCCGATGAGGTACAAGCCGGCCGCGCGTCAACAGATCGCTCCGGCGCAACCTCGTGGCGGAGCGTTGGTGATCGGCGATCCGGCACACAACACCGAGGCGTACGACAAGATCGACGACAACCCGTTCTTGAGCGTGTCCGCGCGTCCGCTGTCGACGTTCTCCGTCGATGTGGACACGGCGTCGTACTCGAACATGAGGCGCTTTCTCACGAGCGGAAAGTTGCCGCCGAAGGACGCGGTGCGCGTGGAGGAGATGATCAATTACTTCCCGTACGACTATCCGGCGCCGGCGAAGGGAGAGCCGTTCTCGATCACCACGGATGTCACGCAGAGTCCGTGGAACGCGAAGATGAAGCTGGTGCGCGTCGGTCTCGCAGCGCCGGCGATCGAGGACGCGCAGGTGCCCGCGCGCAACCTCGTCTTCTTGATCGATGTGTCGGGCTCGATGTCGGACGCGAACAAGCTGCCGCTGCTCCAGCAATCGATGAACTTGCTCGTCGCGCAGATGCGGCCGCAGGACAAGATCTCGATCGTCACGTATGCGGGGAACGCGGGGCTCGTGTTGCCGCCGACGAGCGGGCGCGAGAAGGACACGATTCGCAACGCGATCTCCAACCTCGAGTCGGGTGGATCCACCAATGGTGCGGCGGGCATCCAGCTCGCGTACGACCTCGCGGAGAAGCAGAAGACGAAGGGCAGCATCAACCGCGTGATCCTCGCGACGGACGGTGACTTCAACGTCGGCACGACGGATCAAGGCTCGCTGATTCGCATGATCGAGCAGCGTCGCGAGAAGGGCGTGTTCCTGACGGTGCTCGGCTTTGGCATGGGCAACTACCAGGACTCGACGCTCGAGAAGCTCGCCGACAAGGGCAATGGCAATCACGCGTACATCGACACGCTCGCGGAGGCGCGCAAGGTGCTCGTGACGGAAGCGGGCGCGACGCTCGTCACCGTCGCGAAGGACGTGAAGCTGCAGGTCGAGTTCAACCCAGCGACGGTCGCGGGCTATCGGCTCATCGGCTACGAGAATCGCCTCCTCGCCGACGAGGACTTCAATGACGACAAGAAGGACGCGGGCGATATCGGCGCGGGTCACCGGGTGACGGCGCTCTACGAGATCGTGCCGGCGGGCACCGAAGTGCCGAGCGCGAGCAAGGTCGACGCTCTCAAGTACCAATCGAAGACGGTCCCGAACGCGAATGCGACGACGGGCGAGCTGCTGACGGTGAAGATCCGGTACAAGCAGCCCGACGGAAAGACGTCGAAGCTGCTGTCGCGCGTGGTGCCGAATCAGACGGTCGAGTATGCGCAGACGTCGTCGGATCTGCGGTGGGCAACGGCGATCGCGGGCTTCGGCATGATGCTGCGCGAGTCGCCGCACCGCGGGAACCTGTCGTGGAAGCAGGTGCTGACGATGGCAGAAGGCGCTGTCGGGACGGACACGGATGGCTATCGCAAGCAGGCGCTCGCGCTCATCAAGCGCGCGAGCACCGCGCGTCGTTAGTGCGCGGTCGTCGGCGGTGAGACCTGCATGCCGGTGAGCGTGCCGTGCACCCAGATCACGCCGACGCCACCACCGCCGCCGCCGCTGCCACCGTCGGAGTTGTTGGTGGTACCACCGCCGACGTTGTTGATCGCGCCGCCTTGGCCGCCGGACGAGTTCGCGCCGTTGCCCGACGAGCCACCACCAGCACGCTGGTTCCAGTTCGCCATGGTGCCCGGTTGGAAGCCATCGCCTCCGTTGCCGCCGTTCGTGGTGCCGGCGCCGCCGCCGCCACCGCCACCGTTCGCGGCGACGCGGCCCATCACGGTGATCGTCTCGGCGTCGAAGCCGATGAGTCCACCCGAGCCACCGCCGCCGCCGCCGCCGGATTGATTCAGACCCGGTGAGCCACCGGCACCAGAGGCGCTGATCGTGGCGTTCATCGCGACGGTGATCGACGTGCCTGCGATGAGGTAGACAGCACCGCCGCCCGCGGAACCAGCGCCGAAGTTCGTGCCGTTGTTGCTGCCATTGTTGCCACCGTTGGTGGAGCCGCCGTCCGCACCGGGACAGCCGCCACGAATGAACGTCGACACGGACATCGCGCCGCCCTGACCACCGGTGGCGTTGCCCTGCGCACCGCCGTTGTTGTTCTGATCGCCGTTACCCGCGTTGCCGCCGGCTGCGCCGAAGCCGCCGCCGCCACCGCCTGCGGCGCCACCGCCGTCGTTCTCGCCCATCGTGGCCGGGACGCAGGCCGCCGCGTTCGCGCCTGCGCCCGGAGTCTGGCCACGCTTGCTCGATACGTCGAGGTTGCCGGTGACGTTGATCGTTTCGGTCGCGACGATCACGAGTGGGCGCGAGCCTTGCGCGCGCGTGTTGTTGACCGTGATCTGCGCGCCGTGCACCACACAGAGTGGAACGCCACCCACGGGAGACTCGACCTGATCGCACTCCGTGTCGGTGTTGATCGTCGCGGGGAGTGTCCGCGGACCGGACGGAGGCATCATGAGACAGATCTCGTGCGGACCGCCAAAGCAGAGACGCGCGTCGATCATCGGCTCCATGTCGATCGGGACGTCACCATCGTCGGGCATCGGCGGCGCGTCGACGGGAGCTTCTTCGCCGACGCAGACGTTCGATTGCGCGCCGGATGACGTGCCGTAGCGACGACCCGATGCGCAAGACATATCCTCGAAGCTACAGAAGCCAAGACCCGTCTCGCATTTTCCAGCGGTCGGCCCGCCCGCGCAGTCTGCATCGGTCTCGCACCGAAACGCCCCGCCACCGAAAGGAGAACACCCCGCAGCACCGGCGATGCCGACGACGAGGAGGGCAGAGACGAAGTGCATGCGGCCATTGTAGAGCGATCTTGCAGACATGAGGCTCCACGAAGATCTTCGACCACTCCGGGCGCTCCCGCAATAGAATCATGGCGTTGAGGCTGAAGCTCCAGACGCTGAGCGTGGAGGTCGATGCGCCGGCGGGTGTGGAGCTGGTCCCGATCAGCCCGGACCTGCTCCGCGCGAGTGAACGGCGCGTGGACGGCGCGCCGATCGGCGAGCTCGACCTGAGCACGTTTCGGGCGTCGCTGTTGATCGATCGTGAGGGTGTGCTCGAAGAGAAGGCGCTCTTGCTCGCGGAGTCGGTGTCGCCGAACGCGAGCGTCGACTCGTGCAATCCCGTGTCGCTCGAGGGCAGCAGCGGCTATCGAGTGGAGGCGTACATCCGCCAACGCGAGCGTGCTCCGCTGCCGTACATCCACGTGTTGGTGGTCGCGCCCGAAGACGTTCGCATCAACGGCGGTGTGGTGATCGTCGCGCGAAGCCAACGGCTCGATTGGGAAGCAGGCGACGCGATCATGGCGTCGCTGAAGGTGCTCCGCCCTCGCGCTGCGAACGAGTAAGCTCCTCGCGTGGCACCGCCGAAGACGATCACCACGGTCGCGCAGTATCTCGCCGCGCAAGCAGCGCCGATGCGCGCGCTTGTAAAGACCGCTCGCGCGACGATCCGCGCGACCGTCCCCGCGGCAACGGAAGACATCGCGTATGGCCTCATTCGCTTCAAGCTCGACGGGGAGATGCTCCTCTACATCGCCGGATGGAAGAAGCACTGGTCGCTGTATCCCGCGTATCCGAGCGTGGTGAAGGCGCTCGAGGGGGAGCCCGGGAACTACACGCTCGTCCAGAAGACGCTTCGCTTCGAGGGGACGGACGCGGTGCCGACCAAGCTCGTCGCAAAGATCGCGAAGCTGCGCGCTACCGAAGTGCGCGGCGCTCCCCTGACGAAGAAGGCGGCGAAGAAGCCGACAGCCCAGGCGAAGAAGACGAAGAAGACGCGAGCGAAGGCGAGGAAGAAGGCCAAGTAGACACGAACGCTCGAGACCGCGTGGTTATTTCGCGCAATCTCGACGACGCTCGCGTGTCGACCTCGGGATGAGAGTAGCCCTTCTCTTGGTAGCGTTGACGGCGACGGCGAGCGCGAGTCCCGACGAGGATCGGTGGCTCGCGAGTCTCACGGATCGCGTGATCGAGGACGTGACGGCCGCGAAGCCGCTCGTCGTCGAAGTGCATGTCCCGCTGTGCGACAACACGATCATCGCGTGCGGCAACGCGAAGCTCGGCGACGGCGACAACCCCGACACGAACCTCTATTGGTCCACGACGCCGGGATTTGGCTCGTGGTTCGCTCGCAAGAGCAGCGGGTGGAAGCGCGTCGCGAAGCTGCGCGAAGGCGAGACCGGCGACAACGACGTCCTCGCGCTGCACGTGTATCGGCGGAGCGTGAGCACGCCGGCGGCGTGGAAGAAGCGCGGCGCACCGGCGTCGATGGAGATCGACATCGTGGTCCACGGCTGGCGCGGGACGGCGATCGATCGCGCGCTGGCAGCGTATGCCGCGGACATCAGCGGGCAGGGCACGCGCACGATCACGCTCGTGGATGGAAGCACGCTCGACGCGGGTGGCGCCGCGCAGATCGTCGCGTGGGTCGGCCACAATCGCTTGATGGACGTCGACGCGTATACGTGGCCCGCGCCCGGTACGGCGACGAAGGGAACGATCGCGATCGCGTGTCACACGGCCGCGTATATGGAGGAGAGCGTGCCGTCGGCGACGCGCGTTCCGCTGCTCATGACGCGCGACTTCTTGTTCGCGAATGCGGCACCGCTCGAGGCGGCCGTGCTCGCGTTCGCGAGTGGTGGCACCTACGCGAAGATTCGGCTCGACGCGGCGACGGCGTACGCCGGTGTTCGCGAGCGCGAGGTGAAGCACGTGTTCGGAGCGTTTACCAATCCCGCCGACAAGCGCTGGCGCAAGAAGTAGCTCGGCGCGCGGCTAAGGGTTGTCCCGCAATTCAATCCTGAGGTTGTGGAGTCGCGCAACCGCCTGCAATGTGTCCGCGAGGTGCCGGGCACGTCGCCGGTGGTCGCGCAGGATGCGCCAGTCCTCGA
>JAEYYV010000048.1 GCA_023428295.1 Pseudomonadota bacterium | reverse complement strand
CGGGCGCCGCGTGGGGCGCGCGCGGCGCCGCGCGCGCAGGCGCATTGTCCGGCGTGCGCGAGATCGGCGCATTGTCCGGCGTGCGCGAGATCGGCGCATTGTCCGGCGTGCGCGAGCTTGGCGCATTGTCCGGCGTGCGCGAGCTTGGCGCATTGTCCGGCGTGCGCGAGATCGGCGCATTGTCCGGCGAGTGCGAGCTCGACGCGTCGCCCGGCGAGTGCGCGGTCGGCGCAGCGTGCAGCGTGCGCGAGCGCGGCGCATCGTCGGGGCCACTCGATCGCGTGACGAGCGGTTCGAGCGCGAGCCGCGTCATCGCGCGAGCGACGTCCGGCGGCGTGTAGACCACGCCGAGAGGCTGCGTGATCGCGCGTGGTGCCGGCACGTGGCCCAGCGTATCAGCTGCGCGCTACTTCGCGATCGGAAGCTCGATCACGAAGCACTGGCCTTCGTCGGAGCAGCGAAGCGAGCCTCCGTCGCGCGCGAGGACAAATGATGCGAGCGTGAGCGGCTCTGGCCCCGCGCTGCTTCCGTTGGCGATCGGGAGCGTCAGCGTGACATGCGTCGGCGTCTGCGTGATCGACGCGGGAAGCGTGCGGCCGCGACCTGGACCGCCGGCGGCGTCGAAGAGAAGCGAGAGCGCGTGGATCATCGTGGGCGCGGAGACCGCCACGTCGACGTCGGGGAGCGTGCCTTGGAGCGTGACGTAGACGCGCTCGCCCGCGCGCGCGGTCAGCTCGGACAGAGACACCGGTGCGCGCATGGGCGGCTTGGTCATCGCGCGATTCGTGTTGAGGATGCCGAGCACGTCTTTGAGGCAGGCTTGTGCGCCTTCGGTAGCGCGAGCGACGTGTTCGCGGTTGGTGGGATCGAGCGTGTCGGCGATCTCGCTGATCTCGTCGAGCGCCATCATCAAGCCTTGGAGCTTGGACGCGATGTCGTGGTTGAAGCCCGATGCACGTGAACCGACCGTAGCCAGCGCCAGCAACGACTCGAGCGACGCGGTCGTGTGACGTCCGCAGGGTTTGGCGTGCTCGTCGAAGTGTTCGCCGAGAGCTGGTTTAGGATCGGAGGTCACGCGTCTAGGCCAGAGTGGGGTGCACGGCGGATCAGGTCGCAGGTTTTTCGAGAGCAGGTACGAGACCGAGGAGGCCGAGCTCCTCGGCTTCGGTCCACGGATCGACGGGGACCTCGTGCGGATGTTCGGGGCGACGCGAGACCTGGGAGATGCCTGGATACTCCGCTTCGAGGGCAGCGCGGAGAGCTTCGCGACGCTCGCGGCGCTCGCGATCACCGGACATCGCGAGGAGCTCCTTGTTACGCGCGACGCCCTCGGCGACGACCTGGCGGAGGACGTCGTTGTCGAAGGGTTTGTTGAGGAAGCGGAAGATCTCACCTTGGTTGATGCCGTCGATGGCGGTCTCGAGCGTGCGCTTGCCCGTGAGCAGAATGCGGACGGTCTCGGGACGAACGCGGCGCGCATGACCGGCGAGCTGCGCACCCGTCATCTCGGGCATGTCGTAGTCGGAGACAAGAACAGCGACGTCTTCCGCGGCGATCCAGCCGAGCGCTTCGGACGCGGAGAGCGTGGAGCGCACTTCGACCGGCTCGCGCTTGAGACAACGCGCGACGGTGGCGAGCATGGCGTCGTCGTCGTCGACACAAATGACGAGCGGTTTTCGAGGCGGGGGCGGTGGCGTGGTCGTCATGGCCTAGGTCTTGTCAGCTCGAGAGCCAGCGTCGCCATCCGCGACGATCGGTGACGCGCTCGATCTCGTCGAGCGCTGCGATGAGCGCACGCATGCCGGGGAAACGGGCTTGCGGCGTCTTCTGGAGGCACGTCGTCACGACGTCGGCGAGCTTGGGCGGCAGCGGACCGTGCGGACTCTCGACAGGGGGGATCGGCGCGGTGATGTGCATCATGCAGAGCGTGCGCAGATCCGCGTGCTGATACGGGGGATTGCCGGTGAGGAGCTCGAAGATCACGGCGCCGAGACCATACTGATCCGAGCGATCGGTGGGCGCGAGGCCGCGCAGCTGCTCGGGCGAGATGTACGCGGGCGTGCCGAGGACGAACTCGGGGTTCTCGTCCTGCATCGCCTCTCCGGCGAGCTCGGCGAGGCCGAAATCGACGAGCTTGACGTGGAGATCGGTGGAGGCTGGCGCGCTGACGACGAGGACGTTCGACGGTGTGACGTCAGCGTGGATGACGCCGCGATCGTGCGCAGCGCAGAGCGCGGTGGCGAGCTGTCGCGCGATCGTCACGACCTCCGCCGGCGGGAGCGCGCCGCGATCGACGCGATCGGCGAGCGACTCGCCCTCGAGCAGCTCCATCACGAAGTACGGGCGACCATCGGCGAGCGTGCCATAGTCGAAGACATCGACGATGTTGGGATGGCGCACGCGCGCGGCAGTGCGGGCCTCTCGCAAGAAGCGCTGCGCGGCTGTGGGATCGCGCTCGACGACCTTGGAGCGCAGCACCTTCAGCGCGTACTCGCGACCGAGTGCGACGTGCTCGCAGCGATAGACGGTTCCCATGCCGCCCTCGCCGAGAAACTCCATCACTTTGTAGTTACCGACGGTGTCGCCCGGATTGGGGCCGACGACCGGAACCACGACCGAGGGCTCCGCCGCTCGACCACGGGGGCCGCGGTGCACGACCATCACGTCCGCGCGTAAGGCACTGCCGGGGCGCACCGTGATGACGACCTCGGCCTCGCGCTCGCCGGATCGAACCGGGAGCCTGCTGCTCGAGGCGGAAGCTGCTGCGAGGTCGAGCTCGGCGATGTACGCCAAGCGTGCGATGACGGCCGCTCCGAGCGTCGCATCGACCAACACGGTCGTTAATACTTCGTTAGATCTCTCGAAGGTGATCGCGTACTGCGCGTCGTCTTCTTCATCGGGCTCGATGAAGACGCCGTCGGCATTTGCGCGGATCGCCGCCGCGAGGGTGACGTCGGCGACCCGTTTAGGATCAACCGTCTGACTCGCCTGGATGTTCACCATCAACGTACGCCAGTTGGCCAGCGCGAAGTCGGATGATACTACACGCCTGTTATGTCGGCAGATGGCGGCGGCGGCGAATCGGAGCTACGAGGCGGACGTGTCCTCGTGGTCGACGATGACGAGCGCATCTGTCGGCAACTCGCTGGTGGTCTCGCACACGCAGGCTATCAGGTGGTCACCGCGCACGATGGCGGCATGGCGTTGGTTCAGAGTGAGGAGACGCCTCCCGATGTTGCCATCGTCGATCTCGAGATGCCGACCAGTGGCCTCGAGGTCATCCGTCACCTGAAGAAGCTGCATGGCGAGGCCGTTCACATCATCGTGATGACCGGTCACGACGACGAGCAGCGGCGGACGGCGGCCTTCGACGCCGGCACCAACGACTTCGTCGTCAAGCCTACGGGCCTTGCCGAGCTCAAGCGCCGGGTCGCAGCCGCCCTCCGAGCGCAGCAGGCGTTCGTCGAGGTGCGCCTCGCAAAGGAGGCCGCGGATCGCCGAATGACGTACGGCGCCGAGGCGAGTGCACTATTGGCTCACGACCTGAACAATAGCCTCGCTGTATCGCTGTCCAATCTCCAGTACCTCGGTGAAGAGCTGGAGATGGACGCGGACCAGAAGGAAGCGTTCCGCTCCACCCTCCGCTCGCTCCGCCGGATGAGCGGCCTCGTGGCGAACTTCGTCGACGTCGCACGCTTCGAGGATGCCGCGGTCAAGCCGACGGTGGCCGCCGTCAAGGTCCACAAGCTCCTCGAGTCGGTGATGGAGATCAACATCGCCGCGAGCAAGCAGGGTGTGACGATGATCGTCGACTGCCCCGCCGACCTCGAGAGCCGCTTCGACGCTTCGTTGGTCGAGCGCGTGCTCCACAACCTCGTCGGTAACGCCTCGCGATACTGCAACCAGAACGGCAAGATCGTGCTGGCGGCTCGCACCTGGAACGATCCGGGTAGCTGTGAGTTAGCAGTGACGAACACGGGTCCGCAGATTTCTGAGACCATTCGCAACAACCTTTTCGGCAAGTACGTCCGAGGCGGTGGTGGAAAACGTGGAATGGGACTGTATTTCTGCCGGCTCGTAGCGGAAGCGCACGGCGGTCGTATGGATTACGAGGCTGCTCCCGACGGACCGAGCTTCGTGCTGCGGCTGCCCGGTCGTGCGTGAGGTTTCGGTCGAGACCTCGATCGTGTCAGGATGCGGTCGATGTCGTACGCCGTGTTGATCTGTGACGACAACCCGGCCGATCGGACCGTGATGCGAAGAACGCTTCACGATTTCGACGTCGTGGAGGTCGCATCACAGCACGCGCGAGACGTCCTCGAGACTCGATCGTTCGACGCGATCGTGGCGAGTGCGCTGGATGTGTTGTTGTTCGTGCGCAGTGCGTATCCGGCGACCATTCGATTTCTCGTGAGCAGTGAGGAGCTCGAGGTGGTGATGCGGGCGGTCAATCACGGTGCGGCACATCGCTTCTTTCAGAAGCCGTGCGACACCGACAAGCTGCGCGGCGCCCTCGAGTCGGATCTTCGAGCGCGTACGCCGAAGGGTTCAAGCGACTGACGATGGCGGGCGGGAAACACAAGATCATCTTAGGACGCGTCCTCGTCACCGATGACGACGAACAGATGCGCCGCGTGTGCTCGCGCGCGCTGACCAATGAAGGCTGGGAGGTCACGCTGGCCACCGACGGACGTAAGGCGATCGAGGCCGTGCGTGAAGCGAACGCTGGCTTCGACTGTGTCGTCTCCGACGTCAACATGCCCGAGCTCGACGGGTTCCAGCTGATCGCCGCGATCCGGAAGTACGACGACGATCTGCCGGTGCTGCTGATGACTGGCGATCCCACGCTCGACGGCGCGGTTCGCGCGATCGATACGGGCGCCGTGTCGTATCTGTCCAAGCCGTTCGATCAAGAGATGCTCGTCGCTGCGGTGGCTCGTGCAGCGCGGCGACATGGCGTGGCGCGCATGCGGCGCCGCGCGGACTCGACGCGCATGGCTCCGGTCCGCGAGGAGCTCTCGAACAAGCTCGACGCGGCGCTCGCGGTTGCCTGGATGGCGTTCCAGCCGATCGTCGACATCACCGCGCAGAAGGTCTACGCGTACGAAGCGCTCCTTCGCACCGACGAGATCGCGCTCTCGCGTCCCGACGTGCTCATCGGCGCCGCCGAGCGACTCGATCGCATTCACGATCTCGGACGCGTGGTTCGCAGCTGCGTCGCCACGGCGATCCCGCGTGTACCTGCGGACTCGTTCTTGTTCGTGAACGTGCATGGACTCGAGCTGACGGACGAAGCGCTGTTCGATGCGAGTAATCCGCTCGCAGAGCACGCACCGCGCATCGTCCTCGAGATCACCGAGCGAGTCGGCATCGATGCGCTCGGTGGGCCGACGCGTGTCGAGATGCTGCGCAAGCTCGGCTTCCGCATCGCCGTCGACGATCTCGGTGCGGGCTATGCGGCGCTCGGCGCGCTCGCGACGCTCGAGCCTGACGTGGTGAAGCTCGACATGTCCTTGATCCGCGACGTGCATCGTCACCCGACGAAGCGGCGCGTCGTCGGCGCGATCACCACGCTGTGTCGCGAGCTCGGCAGCAAGGTGGTCGCCGAGGGTGTCGAGACGCGCGACGAGTACAACGCGCTCGTCGATGGTGGCGTCGAGCTGATCCAGGGCTACTTGCTCGCCAAGCCAGCGCGCGAGCTGCCGCCGTTCACGTGGCCGCTCTAGCGAGCGCGAGCAAGTCGGCGAGGATGCGCCACGTGAGGCCCCAGATCACGTAGCCCTCGAAGTTCCAGCTCGGGAACGTCATCTGCGAGTTGGGATAGGCGTAGGTTCCATCGAGCGATCCGGAGGCTGCCGTGGCGAGCGGCAACCAGAACGCCGCGAGTGCTTCGGGGCCGGGCGTGGGCTCGACGGAGACCTCGGTCACGAAGACGAACGGCGTGACCTCGATCCCGAGCGGGCCGCTCGTCCGCGGATGCAGTGGCGGGAGATGTCCCAGCACCCGTGCACCCTCGAGATCGATGTTGAGCTCCTCGTGCGTCTCGCGAATGGCGGTCACGAGCAGGTCGCGATCCGACGCCTGATAGCGGCCGCCGGGCAGCGAGATGTGCCCAGACCACGGATCGCCCTCGCGCTCGGCGCGCTTCATCAGGAGCACGCGCGGATCATCCGGAACGTCGCGGAGGTTGTGCGTCACGTCGTGCAGGAGCACCGCGACCGCCGCGCTGCGCTTGCCATCCAGCGGCGACGGAGGCTCACCGGGAGTGAGCTTGCGCGCCAACTGCTCGATCAACGACACGCGGCCAGCATACGGCGGTTTCGCACTGTGGGTAGAGTGAGTGCCACACGATGGCATCGCGCGAATTCGATCTCGTCCTGTTCGGTGCAACGGGCTTCACCGGAAAGCTCGTCGCGGAGTACATCGCCGCATCGGGGGAGAAGCTCCGCTGGGCGATCGCCGGACGCAACGCCGACAAACTGAAAGCGCTCGGACTCGAGGTGCCGATCCTCGTCGCGGATGCGCACGATGCCGCCGCGCTCGATGGCGTCGCGAAGCGCGCGAAGGTCATCGCGACGACGGTGGGTCCGTACGCGAAGTACGGCAGCGAGCTCGTCGGCGCGTGCGCCGCGAACGGAACCCACTACGCGGATCTGTGCGGCGAGGTGCAGTGGATGCGTCGCATGATCGACGCGCATCACGATCGCGCGACGGCGACGGGTGCGCGCATCGTGCACACGTGTGGCTTCGACTCGATTCCGTCGGACCTCGGCACATGGGCAACGCAACGCGAGTTTCGCTCCACGTTCGGCAAGCCCGCGCAAAAGGTCACCGCGTTGTTCGGCGAGTCGAGCGGTGCCGTGTCGGGTGGCACGGTGGCGAGCGGACTCGAGACCGCGCGCGAAGGCGAGACGTCCCGAGAGGTGCGCAAGGTCCTCGCGAACCCCTACGGGCTCGATCCGGATCCGTACGCGTCGCGACCGCCATCGCCCGACGAGATGGGCATCGGCTGGAACACGGCGCTGCGGATGTTCACGGTCCCGTTCTTCATGGCAGGCGTCAACACGCGCGTCGTTCGTCGAGGACACGCGCTCGCGGGCTTTCCGTACGGCGAGGACTTTGTCTATCGCGAGGTGATGTCCACGCCAGGATCGCCAACCGGGCTCGCGATGGCCGTCGGGATCACGGGCGCGCTCGCGGGGCTCGTCGTCGTGATGAAGCGACCGCGATTGCGTGCGCTCGTCGAGAAGCGCGCGCCCAAACCCGGCGAGGGCCCCGACGCGGAGCGCCGCGCGCGTGGACATTGGAAGGTGCGCTTCGTCGCCGAGAACGGATCGCACAAGCTCGTCTATGTGGTCGCCGACAAGCACGGAGATCCCGGCTACGGATCCACGGCGAAGATGCTCGGCGAAAGTGCGCTGTCACTCGCTCTCGATCCACTGACGTCCTCCGGAGGCGTGACGACACCGTCTGTCGCGATGGGACAGTTCTTGTTCGACCGCCTGCGTCGCATCGGGCTCACGTTTGAAGTTGCCGGCTAGCGCCGTGGCCGGTCGCTACCCTCGCGATCGCAACGCCTCGAAATTTTGCACGCGAGTGCTGGCACCGGCGGTGCACCGTCCTCGGACATGCAGCACCGAAGTACGGCTACGCGAGTAGTCACGCGCTGCAGCATCGTCAGTTCCAGCGCCTGACGACGCAACACGGTTCGAATGCACGGTTGGTGAGACCGCGTGTTCGAGGATGGCTGGCCGGCCGCGGTAATTCTGCCGCGGCCGGTTCTATTTTCGGCGTGTGTTGCCGGTACGATGAAGCGTGGCGTATCGGGTGCTCGCGTGGTTCCTGCGTGTCGTCACGCGCGTGTTCTTTCGCCAGATCGAGATCGCCGGCCTCGAGAACATTCCAGCGACGGGCCCCGTGCTGTTCGCGGGCAATCATCCCAACTCGCTGATCGATCCGATCCTCATCATCACGACGTGTGGGCGCAAAGTGCACTTTGCGGCGAAGGATAGCTTGTTCAAGGGCCGCTTCATGCGCGCCGTCTTGCGCGGGCTCGGTGCCGTTCCCGTCGCGCGCAAGGATGATCACGACGGCACACGCGAGAGCGCCGCGCCCACGAAGCAGCGTGACGCCGGCGAGCGACAGAGCGCCAACGACGCCGCGTTCGACAACATGTTTCGCGTGCTCGGCGACGGCGGTGCGATCGGCATCTTCCCCGAGGGCCTCTCGCACGACGAGAGCCAGCTCGCGAAGCTGAAGACCGGCGCGGCACGCCTCGCACTCGGTGGCGCGACGAAGAACGATCACCCCGTGACGATCGTGCCGTGCGGCCTCACGTTCATTCACCCCAAGCGGTTTCGCAGTCGCGTGCTCGTGCAGTACGGAGCGCCCATCGTCATCGAGCCGGGCAAGGGTACGGACAAGGACATCGTCGCCGCGGTCACCGGCGATCTCGACATCGCGATCCGGCGCCTCACGATCAACGCGCCTGACTGGGACACGGTGCGCGCGCTCGATGTCGTGCGCCGCTTGTACCAGCCGCAAGAGATCAGCATCGAGGATCGCGTCGAGCTCGCGCGCCGCTTCAACCAGTACTACAGCTCCGTCGCGGCGGATCCTCGCGTTCTCTCGATCATGGCGCGCGTCCGCGCGTATCAGCAGAAGCTCGACGAGCTGGGCCTCACCGATCGCGAGCTCGCGCGCGATCTCTCCAAGGTCGAGATCAGCGGGCGCATGGTTCGCCACCTGATCCTCGTCGCGTTCTGGTTGCCGCTCACGGCGCCGGGCGCACCGCTGCACTTGCCCACGGTCGCGTTCGCGCGGCTCGCGGGTCCGAGGCTCACGCCGCGCAAGGATGTCGTCGCCACGACGAAGCTCGTCATCGGGTTGTTGCTCGTGCTGCTCAGCTACGCCGCGGCCGTGACGTTCTTCGCGGTGATGGTGAGTTGGCGATGGGCGCTCGCCGCCGCGATCATCCTGCCGCTCAGCGGATGGGCCACGCTGCGCGTGCTCGATCGCGTGCGCCTCGTGCGGCGTGCGATCGGCGTGCTGTTGCGCCAGCTGCGGTTCCGCAAGGAAGTGCGAGCGCTGCGCGAGGAGCGCGCGAAGCTGTCCGAGGACGTGGTGCGCGCCGTGTCGGAGGTGAAGCCTGCCGATCTGCAAGCGCTGTTTCCGCCCGACGATCCGCGGCGCCGTCCCGAGGACGAGCTCGAGGAGAGCTGGCGTGCGCGGCGCAACGCGGATCTCGACGCGGAGCTCGATCGCGACGCTGCCGAGGAGCGCGCAGAGAACGAGCGCGAGCGATGACGACGCCGATGCCAGAGGTGCCGCTCGTGGTGCTGCTCCACGGGCTCGCGCGCGGTCACGGCTCGATGGCGCGCATGCGCAAGGCGCTGGCAGCGAGCGGCTTCGAGACGCTGTCGCGCACGTATCCATCGCGCCGCCACTCGGTCAGCTACCTCGCGAGCCAGATGGCCGATTGGATCGTCGAGAACGCGGGTCACCGGCGGATCTGTGCGGTGACGCATTCGATGGGCGGCGTGCTCGTCCGGCACCTACACGACGCGCGTATCCGCTGGGACCGCATCGTGATGCTCGCGCCACCCAACCGCGGCAGTAAGCTCGCGGCAGGGCTCGTTCGCAATCCGATCTTCCGCTGGTACTACGGCCCGGCCGGCCTCGAGCTCGCGGATGGATCGAGCTGGCCGCCGCCACCCGCACCGTTTGGCGTGATCGCAGGAACTCGTAGCTTCGCGATGACCAACCCCACCAGTTGGACAGTCGGCCGGCGGTTCTCTCCCACGACCAAGAATGACGGGACGGTGTCGGTGGAGGAGACCAAGCTGGAAGGCATGACAGACTTTGCCGAAGTCGACGCCACGCACACGTGGATCATGAACGACGCGAAGGTGATTCGATTCGTCGTTAGCTACTTGAAAACCGGTTCCTTCCAGTCCGCGCCACCCTGAACGCGCGTATGGTACGGGCCAGCCATGTTTGGCCGCTTCCTCCCTCGCGAGACCAGCTTCTTCGATTTCTTCGAACAGCATGCGCAGCTGACGATCGAAGGAACCAAAGAGTTTCTGTCACTCGTCACCACGGGCGCGAACGTCGCCGCGAAGTGCAGGCGCATCTCGGACATCGAGCACGAGACGGACACCATCACTCACCGCTGCGTGGAAGCGTTGCACAAGACCTTCATCACGCCGATCGATCGCGACTCGATCCATCGGCTCATCACGCGCATGGACGACGTGATGGACTTCGTCGAAGCGGCGGCCGAGCGCATCGAGCTGTACGAGCTGACGGTGATGACCGCCGACGTGCGCGACCTCGCGGACGCGCTCCATCGCGCCGCGCTGCAAGTGGAAGCGGCGGTCCGTGGACTGCGCGAGCTGAAGAACTCGCAGGCGACGCTCAAGCTGTGCATCGACATCAATCGCCTCGAGAACGAGGCAGATGCGATCCTGCGCCGCGCGGTCGCGCGCCTGTTCAAAGAGGAGAAGGACCCGATCCTCGTCATCAAGTGGAAAGAGGTCTACGAGAACCTCGAGGACGCCACCGATCGCTGCGAAGACGTCGCCAACATCATCGAGGGCGTGATCCTCGAGCACGCCTGAACCGCGCGAGTCCAACCGATGGACGACACAGTACTCGTCATCCTCACCATCGCAGCCGCGCTGGTGTTCGACGTGATCAACGGGTTCCACGACGCCGCGAACTCGATCGCGACGATCGTGTCGACACGCGTGCTCTCGCCGCGCGTGGCCGTTCTGTGGGCGGCGACGTTCAACTTCGTCGCGCTGTTCATCTTCCATCAAGGCGTCGCTGACACGATCAGCAAGACGATCCACGTGGAGGGATCGAGTCACGCCTATGTCTGGGTCGTGATCTGCGGTCTCAGCGGCGCCATCGTCTGGAACCTGCTCACGTGGTGGCTCGGCTTACCCTCGTCGAGCTCGCACGCGCTCATCGGCGGACTGTCCGGCGCGGGCATTGCCTTTGGTGGCGTCGAGACGCTGCAGCTCGACAAGATCGCGAAGACCATCTACTTCATCCCGCTCGCCCCGCTCATGGGCCTCGCGGTCGCGAGCATCATCATGCTCGCCGTCTACTGGCTGTTCCGTAGCTTTCGGCCGCAGAAGATCGATCGCATGTTCCGCATCGGCCAGCTGTTCTCCGCGGGTCTGTACTCGATCGGTCACGGCGGCAACGACGCGCAGAAGACGGCTGGCGTGATCTGGGTCGTGATGATCGCGGGCGGCATGCTGCAGCCCGGTGACGCCGCGCCGTACTGGATCTTCGTCGCGTCGTATGGCGCCATGGCGTTCGGCACCGCGGTCGGCGGCTGGCGCATCGTGAAGACGATGGGCATGGGTCTCACGCATCTGAAGCCCGTCGGTGGCTTCTGCGCCGAGGTCGCGGGAGCGGTCACGCTGTTCGTCGCGACGCACTTCAAGATCCCCGTGTCCACCACGCACACGATCACGGGCGCCATCGTCGGCGTCGGCTCGATCACCAACGCGCGCGGTATTCGCTGGGCTCTCGCCGCGCGCATCGTCTACGCGTGGGTGCTCACCATCCCCGCCGCTGGTGTGGTCGGCGGAGTCGCCGTCCTCGCCGCCAAAGCTCTCGGCGCGTACTGAGGTCGACGCGTGATGCGCGCGTGAGGTTCGCCTCGATCACCGTGCCGTCGCCCGGGGCAGCGCGTAGACCCGGTCATGCGAGAGCCGTACGACGTCGCGATTGTCGGCGGTGGTCCTGCCGGGCTCGCCGCCGCGCTCGTGCTCGGCCGTAGTCGCAAGCGCGTGGTCTTGCTCGATGGAGGTCCACCGCGGAACACGCGCGCGCAGTACATCGGCGGGTTCATCACGCAAGACCGGATCGCGCCGGCCTCGTTTCGCGCCACCGCGCACGAGGACCTACGCGCGTACCCCACGATCGATCTGCACCTGAACACGATCGCGCTGCGCATCGAACGCGGCGGCGCGGCGGGCTTCACGGTAGAGCTGTCGGGCACCGAGCTTGCCGCGCGGCGCGTGCTGCTCGCGACCGGGCTCATCGACGAGCCGCTTCCGCTCGAGGGCTCGCGCGATCTGTGGGGCCGCACGCTGTTCCAGTGCCCGTACTGTCACGCGTACGAGCATCGCGACAAGAGGCTCGGCTTTCTCGCGCCGAACTGCGACGAGTGCGATTGGTCGATGCTGCTCAGGAGCTGGTCGCGGCACGTCCGCGTGTTCACGAACGGGGCGTACACGATGAGCGACGCGCACCGTGCGAGGTTGACCGAGGTAGGAATTCCGATCGAGGACGCGCGCATCGTGGGCCTCGTGCGCGAGGGAGAGCGATTGCTCGCGGTTCGCCTCGCCGCCGTGGCCGGGCACAGCGAGCGAGACGTGCCATGCGATGCGCTGTTCTTCCGCCCGCAACAGCGGCACGCGCCGATCGTCGCGCGTATGGGCCTCGCGATGACCGACGATGGCTACGTGCGGGTCGACGAGAACTTTCGTACGTCGATGCTCGGCATCTACGCGGCAGGCGATCTGACGACGCACTACCACGGTGCGCTCGCGGCAGCATCTGCCGGCAGCCAGGCGGCGCACTGCATCAATCGCGAGCTGACCGACGAGTTGGTCGAACGCGGCGTGCTGTAGCGCTTCCCCGAACGGCCACCTGTAACGGATCCGGGTATGCTGCGCGAACGTGCACATCTCGGTGTTCGACATCTTCAAGATCGGAATCGGTCCATCGAGCTCGCACACCGTCGGCCCGATGCGCGCGGCGAAGCGCTTCGTGCAGCGGCTCGAGGCCGACGGGCAGCTCGCACAGACCACCGGCGTGAAGGTCGAGCTGTTCGGCTCGCTCGGCTTCACGGGCAAAGGGCACGGCAGTGATCGCGCGATCATCTTGGGACTCGAGGGCGACGATCCAGCGACGGTGGACGTCGACTCCGTCGAGAAGCGCGTCGCGAAGGTCGTGGCGGCAAAGCGCATCTGCTTGCTGGGCACGCGCGAGGTCGCGCTCGATGTCGAGCAGTCGCTGATCTTTCACCGCCGAGACAAGCTGCCGCTGCACGCGAACGGCATGCGGTTCACGGCGTTCGCCGGCGACGCGAAGATCGTCGAGCGCATCTACTACAGCGTCGGCGGCGGGTTCGTCGTCGATCACGCGGGCGCACCGGCGGATGGCAGCACGCCCGCCGATCAGATCGAGGTGCCGTATCCGTTCAACACCGCGGAGGAGCTGCTCCGCCACGCAACGGACCACGGCATGGCCATCTCGACGCTCATGCTCGAGAACGAGAAGGCGCACACGCCCGAAGCCGAGGTGCGCGATCGCATCGGCCAGATCTGGCGCGCGATGGAAGGCTGCGTGAAGCGCGGCTGCGAGCGCGAAGGCATCCTGCCGGGCGGGCTCAAGGTCAAGCGTCGCGCTGCAGCGCTGCATCGCAGGATGAAGAGCGACCCGGCCGGCGCCAGCGATCCGTTGGTGATCATGGACTGGGTCAACTTGTTCGCGCTGGCCGTGAACGAGGAGAACGCTGCGGGTGGTCGCGTGGTGACCGCGCCCACGAACGGTGCTGCGGGGATCATCCCGGCGGTGATCATGTACTACCGGCGCTTTCTGCCGAACGCCGACGAGGAAGGCACGATGCGCTTCCTCCTGACGGCGGCCGCGATCGGCGCGCTGTACAAGAAGAACGCGTCGATCAGCGGCGCCGAGGTCGGATGCCAAGGCGAGGTCGGCGTCGCGTGCTCCATGGCGGCAGGTGCGCTCGCGGAGGTCATGGGAGGTACGCCCGCGCAGGTCGAGAATGCCGCCGAGATCGGAATGGAGCACAACCTCGGACTCACGTGCGACCCGATCGGTGGGCTCGTGCAGGTGCCGTGCATCGAGCGCAACGCGATGGGCGCCGTGAAGGCGATCAATGCGGCGCGGCTCGCGCTGCAGGGCGATGGGACGCACAAGGTCTCGCTCGACAAGGTGATCAAGACCATGTGGCGCACCGGCGCGGACATGAGCAGCAAGTACAAGGAGACAGCGCGTGGTGGTCTCGCGGTCAACATCATCGAGTGTTGATCGGGTACGCTGGAAGCAGTGGAGCTGAACGGCCTCGAGCCGCGGCGCAGCGAGCTCGCGCGAGGGATCGTGATCGCGAGGAGTGCCAAGCCTCTCGATCCCGCGGGGCAACGTGCGCTGTGGGACCTGCTCGCGAAGTCTGGTGTCACCGAACCCGAGGAGGTGCGCGAGCGCTCCGAAGAGGAGCGCGAGGCCGACGAGATGGAGCGGCAATGGCTCGCGGCGCCGTGGTTGCCGCCGTCGTCCTCCGATGTTGAAGCGCAGCGCGCGGCGTTCGAGCGGGCGGCCGCGGCGTACGGGCTCGAAGCGATCTGGTGCGTGAAGATCGAGACCGGCATCGATGGGGTCGCGTGGCTCGAGCTCGTCGAGGCCGAGCCGGTGGAAGACAGCGATGACGACACCGGGGACTCCGGCGACGAGCCCGAGATCGTGGACGCAGTCTTCGACGAGAAGGCCGAGGTCATCTATGCCGCGCCCGATGCGCCAGCACCGTCGATCGAGCCCGAGGTCGATCCGGATCTTGCGGACGACGACGACGATGACGATGAGCTGGAGGACGATCTGCTCGAGGGCGACATCACGGGCGTGATGGAGAGCCACTGGCGCAACGGGACGCCGCCGTTCGAGCACAGCGTTCCGTTCCCGATCGAGCGCTTCCCGGAGATGATCGACGAGTACGACTGGGAGAGCTTCGGTGTCGCGGTGAAGCTCTCGGGCCCGCAGCTTCCGGGCGAGGAGTCCGTGGTCAACGCGTTCTTCGCGCTGTGGCTATCGGCGTATCAAGACGAGCGCGCCGACGAGTTCGAGCCGTTCCAGCGCGCGGACGTGGTGCACGACCGAACGCATCGCTCCGCGCTGATGTGGGCCGAGCGCCTCGCGGTGCCCGCGACCGCGACGGATCAGGTGCACTTCCTCCTGTGGATCGTCGCGCGCATCAACGACATCATCCCGCTCGCGTGGGCGCGCTTCGACGCCGTCGACGACGCGGTGAAGTCGCGCGCGATCACCGACGACGGCACGGCGCCGTTCATCTTGGCGGGCAATCCGTTCGCCGAGCGCTTCCGGAGGCATGGCGAGGAGGCCGCGCTCTCGTGGGCCGTGAGCCAGAGCGCATGGAGCCGTCGCGAGCTCGCGGGCATGCTGATCGAGATCGCGCTGGAGCACGATCCAGACGAGACCGAGACCGCGGTGATCGCCGAGCGCCTGCTGCGTCGCGCGCTGTCGTTCGATGCATCCTCGGATGCGACCGGCTACCTCGGCATCGTCCTCGTGCGGCAACAGCGTGTCGAGGAGGCGGTGGCCCTCGCGCGCGGCGCCGAGCGGCGGGACGTGCGGCTGCTCGTAGTCGGCGAGAGCGCCGAGCACGCGTCCGAACATCTCGGCGATGCACTCGAGCTCCTCGACGACGAGACGCTTCGCGGAACCGACTCCGAGGAGATCGCGGAGCTCGTCGGCTCGATCGCACGTCACGCGCCCGCGCAGCTCGGCGCCGTGCTGTCTCGCTTGCCCGAGATCCCGCAGCTCGTGCCGTACCTGTACAACGCGAGCTTCACCGTGGAGCGTCCCCAGGCTCTCGCGATCCTGCGCCGCGTGCTCTCGCTGCCCGTTCCGCCGCGCGATGCCGGGGAAGCGCGCACGGCGCTCGTGATGGCGTGGAACAACGCGTGTATTCACGCGCACGCGCTCGGCGATTTCGACCTCGCCGTCGAGCTCGCCGATGGCGGCCAGCCGTACGCCGCCGAGAATCCGTACATCTTCCACTCGGCCGCGTGCGCGTACGCTTCGGTCGGCGAGATCGATCGCGCGATCGAGCAAGTGCAGTTCGCCATCGAGCACGAGTACGAGCACAGCGAGAAGATGGAGACCGACTCCGATCTCGCACCACTCCAGCACGATCCGCGCTTTGGCCAGCTGTTCCGTGATTGGCGAACCCGCCGCGCCGATCTCAACTAGACCCGGCTCGACGCTGGGCGAGCCTCAACTTGGGCGCAAGACACCGCCGCTGACCTCGGTCGAGGCCTGGCGAGTTGCCTCGTCGTAGTGTGCCCAGCACACCGGCGCGTAGCTCTCGTCCGCGCCGAGCTGGATCTGTGGTCCGCGCACGGTGGGCGTGCCGTTGACGAAGCGCAGGTTGCAGATCGCCTTCTTCGCGCAGTACTGGCAGGTGACCTTCACCTCCTCGATGCGATCCGCGAGCTCCATCAGACGCTGCGCGCCTGGAAACAGCTTGGTGCGAAAGTCCGTGCGGAGGCCGTAGCAGATGACCGGCACGCCGGGATCCACCGTGATGCGGCGCAGATCCTCGATGACCTGCGGGGGCAAGAACTGCGCTTCGTCGACGAGGATGCAATCGATGTTGGCGTAGTCGCGCGCATCGAGCGCGGTCTCTTCATCGATCATCATGTCTGCGTCCGCCTCGAGCCCCGCGCGCGACGAGATCTTTCCCGCTCCGAACCGCGTGTCCAGGCGCGGCTTCATCAGGAGGACGCGCTTGCCCTGCTTGCGATAATTGTGCGCTACCGCGAGCAGATTGAGCGACTTCGCCGAATCCATCGTTCCGTACCGGAAGTAGAGCTTGGCCACGACCGGACCCTACCCGCGGGGGCTGACAATCAAACTGTCGACCCGTAGTTGCAATAGGATTGCATCTGGCTAGAGTGAAGACATGTACGATGTCGCGATCATCGGTGGCGGTCCGGCCGGGCTCACCGCCGCGTTGCAGCTCGGCCGCGCGCGCCGCAAGGTGCTTCTCCTCGACGCGGGCGAGCCGCGCAACGCGAAGGCGATCGAGGTCCACGGCTTCCTCACGCGCGACGGCACGCCACCTCGCGAGATGCGCCGGCTCGCGCACGTGGAGCTCGAGCGCTATCGCACCGTCGAGCGACGCATCGAGTGGGTCCAGCGGCTCGAACCTGCTGCGGATCGCGTCACGCTACACGTCGGTTGCGACACCGTGGACGCGCGGCGCGTGCTGCTCGCGACCGGCATGGTCGACGAGCCGCCCGATCTGCCCGGCTTTCGCGAGTTGTGGGGCGAGAGCATCTTCCAGTGTCCGTACTGTCACGGCTACGAGGTCGCCGATCAGCCGTGGGGCTACTGGGCACGGCTCGAGACGATGGTCGGCGCCGGGTTCCCGCAGCTCCTGCGAGCGTGGACCGACGACGTCATCGTGTTCACGGGCGGCGCCTATGCGGTCCCCAACGACGTCCGCGCCACGCTCGCGCGCGCCGAGATTCGCCTCGACGAGCGTCGCCTCCTCGGGTTTCGCGCCGAGACCGGCAAGCTCGCGGCCGTGCAGCTCGAGGGTGGCGAGGTCGCGCGCAGCGTGCTGTTCGCGCATCCGCCGCAGCGGCAGACCGCGCTCGTCAGCGAGGCCGGCATCGCTCTCGACGAGTGGGGCTTCGTGAAGGTCGACATGCACATGCAGACGTCCGTGCCGCGCATCCATGCCGCGGGCGATCTCACGACGATGCGCCAGAGTGCGCAGATCGCAGCGGGCAATGGCAACCTCGCCGCCGCGTCGATCAATCACCTGCTGATGAACGCGATCTAGAACGATCTAGAACAGGATGCGCGTCTTGATGCTGGTCGGCAGCGCCGCGATGCCGCGCTTCACGTCGGCAGAGACGTCCTGATCGAGATCCATGACGAGGTAACCGATGTCAGCGTCGGTCGCGAGGATCTGCGCGCGAATGTTGGCGTTGTTGTCCGAGACGATCTTGTTGATGTCGCGCAGAACGCCGGGGACGTTCTTGTGCACGTTCAAGATGCGGTGCGAGCCCCTGGTCATGGGCGACTCGATGTGCGGGAAGTTCACCGCGCCGGTCGTGGCACCCGCGTTGATGTACTTGATGAGCGAGGCACTGACCTCGCGACCGATCGCTTCTTGCGCTTCCTCGGTCGAGCCGCCGATGTGCGGCGTGAGGATCGTGTTGCGCTGGCCGCGAAGCGCGGACACGAAGCCGTCGCTGTTGGTCTCTGGCTCCTCGGGATAGACGTCGACGGCGCAGCCACCGATGTGACCCGACCGGAGCGCCGCGGCGAGCGCATCGATCTCGACGACGGTGCCGCGCGACGCGTTGAGCAGACACGCGCCTGGCTTCATGCGCGCGAGCTCCGCGGCGCCGATCATGTTCTTGGTCTGCGGCGTCTCGGGAACGTGCAGCGTGACGAAGTCCGCCTCGGCGAGGACGTCCTCCAGCTTGGCGAGCGGGCGGTTGTTGCCCATGGGCAGCTTGGCGAGGATGTCGAAGAAGACCACGCGCATGCCGAATGCTTCGGCGAGCACGCCGATCTGGCTGCCGATGTGGCCATACCCGACGATGCCGATGGTCTTGCCGCGAACCTCGTGTGCGCCAACGGCGGACTTGGTCCACCGGCCGTCGTGCACTTCACGCGAGCGATCACCGATGTGGCGCGACAGCATCACGATCTCGGCGAGGATCAGCTCGGCGACGGAGCGCGTGTTGGAGAACGGTGCGTTGAACGCGGGCACGCCACGGTTGTTGGCGTACGTGGTGCGGATCTGGTTGGTGCCGATGCAGAACGCGCCGATGGCGAGGAGGCGTCGCGCCTCGTCGAGCACGCGCTCGGTGACCTGCGTCTTGCTGCGAATGCCGAGGATGTGAACATCCTTGATGCGCTGGATCAGCTCGTCCTCGGGGAGCGCGCCCTTGACCAGCTCGACTTGAAAGCCCTCCGCGCGGAATGCCTCGGCGGCGACCGCATGGATGTTCTCCAGCAGGAGGATCTTGATCTCGCTCTTGGGAAACGACGTGGTGGTCATAAAGCGTTTACGGGGTGACGGAGAACGTGTCGCACGAAGGGAGCGTTCCTGCGTCGTAACCGATGCGGAACCACTTCATGCGTTGCTCGGAGGTGCCGTGCGTGAACGTCTCGGGATTGATGTCGTCGACGCCGGCCTTCTTCTGCAGGCGATCGTCGCCGATCTCTTTGGCCGCGGTCATCGCCTCTTCGAGATCGCCGATCTCGAGGAGCTTCTTGCCCGCGGCGTGATGCGCCCACACGCCGGCGTAGCAATCGGCTTGTAGCTCGACGCGGACGGAGTGCTCGTTGCGCGTGCGGCTCTTGCTCAACTTTCCGCGATCCTGATCGACGCGAAGGAGGTTCTGCAGGTGGTGACCGATCTCGTGCGCGAGGACATACGCCTGCGCGAAGTCACCGGGAGCGCCGAGCTTGGTGCGCAGGTCTTTGTAGAACGAGAGATCGATGTACGCGTTCGAATCGCCCGGGCAATAGAACGGTCCGATCGCCGCCGACGACCGACCGCACGCCGTGTCGACCGCAGCGGTGAAGATGATGAGCTTCGCGCGCTCGTAGCGACGCCCATCGGCTTTCAGCAGGCCGTCGAACGTGTCTTGGATGTCCTTCATCACGAAGCGCACGAAGTCGACCAGCTCGGCATCCGGATCCGGCTCCTTCGGTGGCTCCGGCTCGTGCTTCGTCGAGCCCGAGCTGGACGAGCTCGACGACGAGCTCGATCCGCCGACGAGCCCGCTGATGTCGACGTTGAACAGCTTCGCGACCACGAACACCAGCACGACAACACCGATGCCACCGGCCGCGACTTTCGGGGCTGCTCGCCCACGCGCGTCGATCACGTCGTCGTTCTTCGTGCCCCGCTGCCACTTCACGTCCCCACCCTACTACACTGCGCTGCATGGCAAAGGCTAAGTCCGCGGCTCCGAAGAAGCCCTCGAAGCCCCGCGCGAAGAAAGTGAAAGCAGCGCCCGGTTCCGTTGGCCTCGGACCGGATGAGGTCACTTCGGGAGCCAAGTCGGCGGAGATGACCAAGCTCGAGAAGGCGATCGACGACGCCGGTGGCCAGACGCTCGCCGCGTATCGCGAGCCATTCGGTGGCAACTGGGTCGCGCTCGCCGCGCTGCCGCTCGAGAAGGTCAAGCCGACACCGTATCAGCGCGAGCTGTCCAAGACGCACGCGGATCGGCTCGCCGCCGTGATCCCCAAGGTCGGTCGCTTCCTCGATCCGGTGATCGCGGTTCCGGGCGGAGACATCTTCATCTCGCCGAACGGCATGCACCGCCTGCAAGCGCTGACCTCGCTCGGCGCGAAGACCGTGATCGCGCTCGTGATGCCCGAGCCCGAGATCGCGTTCCGCATCCTCGCGCTCAACACGGAGAAAGCGCACACGCTGAAGGACAAGGCGATCGAGGTGATCCGTATGGCGCGCGCGATCGCGGCGGATCCCAAGCGCGCGAACCAGAGCGAGAGCGATGTCGCGTTCGAGCTCGAGCAAGCGTCGCTGGTCACGCTCGGCGTTTGCTACGAGAAGAACTCGCGATTCTCGGGCGGCGCGTACAACTCGGTCGTGTCGAAGACCGAGGCGTTCTCGACGGATCCGATGAAGAAGAGCCTCGTGCTACGCGAGGCGCACGCGGACAAGCTGCTCGAGCTCGACGAAGCCGTCGCCGAGGCCGTCAATCGCTTGAAGGCATCGGGCTTCACGAGCGGCTACTTGAAGCCGATCGTCGTCGCTCGCGTGAACCCGTTGCGGTTCGCGAAGCCGGGCAACGACGATGCGCGCCCTGACTTCGACAAGACCATCGACAAGATGATCGACGGAGCGAAGAAGTTCGATCCGTCGAAGGTGAAGGCGCAGGATGTCGCGATCGCGGCCGCGGTCGGCGGCAGCGACGAGTGATCTCTAGAAGAAGTAGTAGTGAACGCCGGCCACCGCGTTGAGCTGGCCGGTCACCGCTACGCCGTCCGCGTCGGCCACGCCGAGCGTGAGACCGCCCGTGAAGCTGAGCGCGACGTTGGACGCGACGAACGCGCGGATCTGGAAGCCCGGCTCGATGAAGACGGCCGTGGCGTTGTTGTCCATGCCCGGCATGCGATCGCCGAACAGGCCAACGCCGAACGATCCACCGATGCCGAAGTCGGCCATCGCCGTGGCGTGCACGTGATAGTAGAAGCGACCACCGAAGGCGATGTCCGTGTCGTCCTCGCCGCCACCGTCGGCGAAGCTGAGGAAGCCACCGAGGTGGAACTCGCCGAGGTCGTAGTTGGCAGAGATGCCATCCAGGACGCCATTGATCTGCGACTCGAAACCGACGCCGATTGATCCCTTGGAGCCGCCCGCGGTGGCGGTACCAGCGGTTGCGAGGACGATGCTAGTCGCGAGCAAGCTGTACTTGGTCATGCGCGCGATGCTGATACGGACGGCGGCCGGTTGCAACTTCCAGTGGTAGCTTCAGCACGTGCTATCGCCCGAGCTACAGCTCGCGGATCTAGACGCGCGTCACTGGAATAACTGGTCGCGGTTGCTCACGCCGCCGCGCGCTCTCGATCGTCCGCGCTGGGCGCTCGCGATCCTCGATGAGGGTCGCGTGGCGAAGCTCGTCGTCGGCGGTGAGGGTGCGCGCGGCTCGATCGATCCCGAACGGGTTCAGCTGCCGGTGCGCGGTTGGACCAAGACGCTCGGCGTGGGAGCGGTGATCGCGATCGAGCGCCGAGTCCTCGGCGAACTGTCGGCGGAGATCGAGGGAGCGCTGCGCATGGACATGGATCTCGCCGAGCAGGGGCTCGTGGCGCTAAAGGCGCTGAAGAAGCGCTCCGGACATGGCGTGTGGATCGAGCCCGCGCTGCTCGACGTCTTACCCGCGCCGACGATCGATCCGATCCAGCGAACGTTCGACCTCCTGATCCCCGATCGCTCCGCTCTCGTCGCGTACGTGATCGAGGACGATCGCTCGCGCATCCACTCGTCGATCATCGCGGTCAAAGACGGCGGCACCATCGTCCGCGCCGCGACGCACCGAGCGGTGGACGATCTCCTGCCCGAGGTCTCGTACGCGCGCGACTGGCACAAGGGGCACGCGCGGCTCGTCTCCGTCGTCGAGGAGCGCTTCGCGAAGCCGAGCGTGGTCATGGTGGCCGAGCGCAAGACCGTGCTCGATGTGATGACCGGGCCGAGCGATCAGCTCGCTCGCGAGATCAACGCGAAGCGCCTGATCATCGATCCCGCGCCGGCATGGCTGCTCACGCTGCTCGGTGGTGCTGCCGTCGCTGCCATGGCCGGGCGCGCGGCGAGTGCGCTCGCGAGCATGTTGCCGCAAGGCGCGCGTGATCGAGCCTCGGCGTTCGCGAGCAAGGCGCGTGACGTGGCGATGCAGTCGGGGCCGTTCACCGCGCTCGGCTTCGATCCCATCGAGCTGTGGGCGCAGCTCAAGCAGTTCTACAAGCGCTGAAGCGCGCCGTCCTCGACGCGATAGCGCGTGTGACAGCGCCCGCACGAGAAGTCGCGAAACAGCGTCTCGCCACACGCGCACGCCCAGCTGATCTGCTTGGCGGGGACGCCGACGACCACGGCATGTGGCTTCACGTCATCGACGACGACGGCACCTGCGCCGACCATCGCGTACGCACCGACGACCACGCCGCACAAGATCGTGGCGTTCGCTCCGACGGTCGCGCCGCGACAGACGCGCGTGACCTCGTAGCTGTCCTTGCGCGAGACGTTGGCGCGCGGATGCGAGACGTTGGTGAACACCGCCGACGGGCCGATGAACACGTCGGGTTCGAGCGTCACGCCGTCGTAGAGCGACACGTTGTTCTGGATGCGGCAGCCATCGCCGATCACCACGTTGCCGACGAAGCAGCCTTGACCGATCGAGCAGCGATCACCGACGTGCGCGCCGGGCATCACGTGAACCCACTGCCAGATGCGCGTGTCCGCGCCGATGTGAGCGCCGCTCTCGATGATCGCCGTGCCGTGAATCAGCTGGTCCGGATCCGCCATCGCGAGTAGGATGCGCGCGTCGTGCCCAAGCGTCCACCGCGTGTCACTCGCGAGTTGTCCGTTCCGCGCGATCTACGCGGCGCTGGTCCCACGCGCGCGCATCGCGGCAACGGCGGCGAGCTATGGCACTCGGATGCGCTCGCGCTGCTCGGTACGCTCGCGGACGGCTCCGTCGATCTCGTCGTCACGGATCCGCCCTACGCGATCGCCAAAGCGGAGTGGGACGAGTTCGAGTCGCTGGACGCGTACGTCGATTGGTGTGACACGTGGCTCGCCGAGGTCGCGCGCGTGCTCGCGCCGCACGGCTCCGCATACGTGTGCGGGTTCTCGGAGATCCTCGCCGACGTCAAGGTGCGCAGCGCGAAGCGATTCGCTGCGTGTCGGTGGCTCGTGTGGACGTATCGCAACAAGGCCAACCTCGGCAAAGACTGGGGCCGCTCGCACGAGTCGATCCTTCATCTGCGCAAGGCCGAGGCGCGCATCCATGTCGATGCCGTGCGCGTGCCGTACAACGGCCACACCACGCGGTATCCGACGAGGGTCCAGGCCGTGTCGTCGCAGTACGGACGCGGGGTGCGTCGCGACAAGTGGGAGCCTCACCCGCTCGGCGCGAAGCCGCGCGACGTGTTCGAGATCCCCGTGATCTGCAACGGCATGGAAGAGAAGACGCCGCACGCCACGCAGAAGCCAGAGGCGCTGATCGAGAAGCTGGTCCTCGCGTCGAGTGCTCCCGGGCAGCTCGTCGTGGATCCGTTCGTCGGCTCGGGCACGACCGCCGTGGTTGCCGCGAGGCTCGGGCGGCGATGGCTCGCTGGCGATGCGGACGCTCGGTACGTCGGGCTGGCGCGCGACCGTGTGAAGAAGGTCGCCGAGTAGCGCCAGGCATGACGCTGCGAGATCCGCGGACCACGTCTGCGTAATTCGCAGATCGCGCGGCTTCACGATCGAGCGACACCTGCGTTTCTCGCGAGGTAGCCGACTCGATCGTGCGGCACTCGGCGTGCAGCGCCGCACCCGAATGCGGCTCGCCCTTGCTCTGTTGGTTGTTCCCTCGATCGCCTTTGCAGATACCGACGTCGACGTCGACGTGAACGTGAACGTGGATGTGAAGGTGCGGCAGTCACCACCCGTTGTCGTGGTGGAGCCCGTTGCCATCGTCCCGGAGCCCGTCGCCATCGCACCTGACCCGTACATCGAGAGTCCTCGCGGGCCGCGCCATCCGTTGCGTGGGTCACGTTGGGAGCTCGGCGTGTTCCTCGAGGGCGGAAGCTTCGTCGCGGACTACACGGCCGCGGGGCAGTTCGGCGCACGCGGTGAGCTCGCGCGGCAGCTCGGCCGGCTGCGCATCGGCGTCGAAGGAAGCATCGCGAAGTTCTGGGGTGAACGCACGCCGCCGGGGACCGATTGGTGGGACGCCATGGAGACCGGTGGCGAGATCGCGCGCGTCGGAGCGACCGCACGACTTCGCGCGACCGGCACGATGCCGTCGCAGGCGCCCCAGTTTCCAAACGGCGTCGACGGCGCGTTCTACGTCGAGGGCGGCGCCGGCAAGCAGTTCATCGCGTGGAACCACGGCGGCGCCGACGAGCGATACGACTTCATGCTCGGCTTGGGCTTCGAGCTCGCCGGCGGAGGCAGGCGAATGGGCGGCTTCGACGTCAACGTGCGTGCGGTGGTCGCGCCGTCCCTCGATCCGTACGTCGGGACCCACGATGTTTCGATCATCGGGGGTCTCGGCGGACGCTTCGGGCTCTGATCAGAGACGCGGCTGCACGCCCATCTCGGTGAGGAGATGGTCAGCGCCGTCGAGCAGGTCCATGTTCCACAGCATGTAACGCGCGTCCACGTGGATCACGCGCGTCGTCGCGCCGTTGAACACGACGTCGGACGCGAGGCCCTCGGTCGTGCCGTCGAACGCGAGACCCACGAGCTCACCGCGCTCGTTGAGCGTGGGCGATCCGGAGTTGCCGCCCGTGATGTCGAGGTCCGAGAGGAAATCGACGGGCAGCTCGCCACCGAGTGCGGCGTCCGCGTACGGGCCGTACTTCTTCGCGCGAATCGCCTCGAGCACCTTCGCCGGCGCGTCGAACGGCGACTTGCCCGTGTTCTTCGCCGGAATCTGCGACGCCGTGGTGAACGGCCAGTCCGCCGGATCGTTCGAGCCCGGCTTGAACGACTTCACCGTGCCGTACGTGATGCGGAGCGAGCTGTTCGCGTCGGGCGAGAGCTGGCCACCGAGCACCTGCTTCATGCCCTCGACGTACGCCGGCGCGACGAGGAGCATCTCACCCCGGATCGCGTCGTTCTTCTTCTCCTCGGCCTTCACGATCGGCCACACGCGAAGCGCGGCCTTGATGAACGGATCCTTGCTCGCCTTGAGCTTGGCCGTGGTGCCCTTCTCGTAGAGATCGAGGCGCGTCGCATCGGCTTCGAGGGTCTGCGCCGCGTACCAAGACTCGAGGGTCTTGTCGATGAACGCCTCGTCGATCTTCGTGCCCTTCTTGGCATCGAGGAGCGTCGCGAGCCACGTGCGGTCCTTCTCGTCGAGCTGCAGTGCGCGAACGAGAGCGAGGCGGAAGTTCGCGCGGTCGAGCGCGCGATCGTACGACTTCGCGAACGCCTTCTGACCAGCGAGCGTGCGCTCGAGGTCGCGCTGCTGGTAGCCCGGCTTGCGGTCCATGTCCTTCTTCGCACGCTCTTCCGCCCAGCGCGTGAGCGACAGCGCGGTGCCGAGGAGACGCGAACCACCGAACGCCGATCCGCGATCGAAGTCGACGCGCGCGGTGCGCTGTTCTTCGATCTCGATCTGCTCGTAGCGCTCGATCGCGGCCTTTGCAGCCTCGTTGCCCGGCTGCGCGGCCCACTCCTTGATCTGTTTGTCGAGCGCTTCTTTGCGCTGCACGAGCTCGGGGTTCTTCTTCAGACCGTCGAGGATTCCGGAGAACTTCTCGACGCCGTTCTGCACGCCTTGCTTGGCGACGGTCGCCTTGATCGCGGTGTCACCACCAGCGGCGAGCATCGACTCGGCGATGGCATAACGCTCTTTGTAGTAGGCGATGAGATACGGGTAGTACCACTCGATGTTGTGGCGCGTCTCGAGCGCCGTCTGCGTGCGGCTCGTCGTGCCGGGATAGCCCGTGACCATCACGAAGTCGCCGGCCTTGAGGCCCTTGTCGCTGACCTTCAGGTGGTGGTTCGGCTTGTACGGAACGTTGTCCGCCGCGAACGCAGCGGGCTTGCCGTCCTTGCCTACGTACGCGCGATAGAAGGCGAAGTCACCGGTGTGGCGCGGCCACGCCCAGTTGTCGATCTCGCCGCCGTAGTTGCCGACGCTGCGCGCGGGAACGTAGACGAGGCGAACGTCCTTGATCTCGAGGCTCTCGGTCTGGAGATAGAGGCCACCGCGGAAGTAGCTCTTGATGTCGCAACGGATCTCCGGACGATCCTTCTCGCACGCGGCGATCATCGTCTTGAGACGCTTCTCGCTCTCGTCCTTGCGCTTGATCAGATCCTTGATGTTCTCGAGCCCGTCACGCATCTCCTTGGTGACGTCCTTGAACGCTTGGGCGACCCACACGCGCTGCTGCGGGCCGGCGCTCTTCTCGTCGGCGCGGGTCTTCGCGAGGAAGCCGTTCTCGACGAGGTTCGACTCCGCCGAGCTGTTCTGCTGGAGCGCGCCCTGCACGCAGTGATGGTTGGTGACGATGAGACCATCGGGCGACACGAACGACGCGGTGCAACCACCGAGCGACACGATCGCGTTGAGCGGCGCGGCGAGCGGATCGCTCAGCACCGACGCCTCCATGTCCACGCCCATCTTCTTGAACGTCTCGACGTGACCCGGCAGCGTCATCTGCTGCGGCATCCACATGCCACCCGGGTTCGAGTACGACAGGCGGAAGCCGAGCGCCGGATCCGTGTTCTCGGGCTGCGTGGTCGCCGTCGATCCACCGCCGGTATCGTTGTTCGCGTGCGAAGTGCCGAGCGTCTCGCTGGGCGCGGCAGACTTGCCACCGCACGCGGCGGCGAGAAGTCCGATCCAGATGGCGTTCCTCTTCATGCGCGCGGGCATACCATCGATGTCGCACCCCCTGCTAATTGCGGATCGTGTACGCGATGACAGGATCCGCGACCACAGTTCACGCGACGACTGCGACCGGTGCGACACCGATCAATCGTCGAGCAATGACGCGAGGTTACCGAAGAAGGATTGCACCTCTTCCGTCGGCACCTGCTGGCGCTGAAACTCGCCGATGTCGATGACGTCGATGAGATCCTCGGGGATCTCGAGCAAGAACCTCGATGGTGTGCGCGGCATGCTGCGCCCGCGCGCCACGCGCGTACAGGAGCGGGTCAAGTACAGCTTCTGCTGCGCGCGGGTGATGCCGACGTAGCAGAGGCGACGCTCCTCGCTGATGTCGGTCGCGTGATCCGCGTCGAGCACGTCGGTCGCTTGCGGCTGCAGCGTGCGGATGTGCGGCAACAGCTCTTCTTCGAGCCCGATCATGAAGCACACGGGAAACTCGAGGCCCTTCGCGCCGTGCAGCGTGGTGAGCACGACCTTCTCGCGCGTGTCCTCTTTCTCGTCCTTGGACTCGAGCGAGAGCATGCGCAGGTACTCCGCGAGCTGCTCGCGTCCCTTGCCCTTCTCGGCGAATCGCTTGAGCGATCCGAGCAGACCTTCCACGTTGTCGATGCGGCGCTGCGCGGCCGACATGCTGCCGGAGGCGTGGCGCAGATCGTCGTAGAGCTTGATGTCCTCGATCAAGACCTTGGTCGCCGACACGAAGTCTTCGCCGGCTTCGATCGCAACACCGAGCTCCGAGATCACGTGGATCAGCTCGAGGATTCCGTTCTTCGTCGCGCCGCGCACGTCCCCCACGTCGACGTGCGGTGAAGCGCCGAGCGGATCGTCATCGTTGGACGAGAGCATCACGTCCATGCCGGGCAGCGTGGCCGTGCCGGTGACTGCCCCCTTGAGCGCATCCCACAGCGTGGCGTGCTTTGCTTGCGCGGCGAGCACCAGCTTCTCGACGGTGGTCGCGCCGATACCGCGCGCCGGATAGTTGATGATGCGACGGAGCGCGAGCTCGTCCTTGGGGTTGAGCGCGACGCGCAGGTACGCGATGACGTCCTTGACCTCTTTGCGCTCGAAGAACTGCTGACCGCCGTACATCACGTACGGGATGCTCGCGGTGCGCAGCTCCTCCTCGATGATCTTCGCTTGGAGGTTCGAGCGGTACATCACCGCGATCGAGTCCCACGTGCGGCCGTCCTTGTGCAGGTTGTGGATCTCAGCGGCGATCCACTTCGCTTCGTCCTCGGGCGTCTGCGCGACGGCGTGCGTGATGGTCTTGCCCTCGCCCATGTTCGACCACAGCGTCTTGCCGTGGCGCTGCTTGTTGTTGGCGATGACGGTGTTGGCTGCCTCGAGGATCGTCTTCGTCGAGCGATAGTTCTGCTCGAGCTTCACGATCTTCGCGCCGGGGAACAGCTCGCCGAACGAGAGGATGTTCGTCGGGTCCGCGCCGCGCCACGAGTAGATCGATTGATCGTCATCACCGACGACGCACAAGTTGTTCGTCTGCTCGACGAGCGCTTTGACCATGCGCAGCTGCGCCGCGTTGGTGTCCTGAAACTCGTCGACCATGACGAAGCGGTACTTGCTCGCCCAGCGATCGCGCACGTCGGGCACCGTCTCGAACAGGCGCACGGGCTCCACGATGAGGTCGTCGAAGTCGAACGCGGCGCACGCGCGAAGCATCTCTTGATACTTCGGGTACACCTCGGCGGTCATCGCGTCGTAATCGTCGGCGGGGTTGCCCTCGTATTGGTCCGGCGCGATGAACGCGTTCTTCGCGAGCGAGATGCGCGCGAGGATCGCCTTCACGTCGAAGCGACGCTCACCGTCGCGGGTCATCTGCTTGGTGTGGCGCAGCGCCTCGCGAAGCGCGCCCATCTGATCGCTCTGATCGTAGATCGCGAAGCCTCGCGGCAAGCCGAGCGCTTTGCGCTCCTGGCGCAGGATCGTGAGGCCGAGCGCGTGGAACGTTCCGATCGTCAGCTCGCGCGTCGCTTTGCGATCGTGCAGCAGCGCCGCGACGCGCTCGCGCATCTCTTCGGCGGCTTTGTTGGTGAACGTCACGGCGCAGATCGCGCTCGGTGGAATGCCGAGCTGGATCAGGTGCGCGATGCGAAACGTGATCACGCGCGTCTTGCCGGAGCCCGCGCCTGCAAGCACGAGCAACGGGCCGCTGCCGTGACTCGCCGCCTCGCGTTGCGGTGGATTCAGCTTCGCGAGGTCGACCACGGACGGAGCACGCTACGGATCTGCGACCGTCCAGTCAATCGGCTACGATGCGTGCGTGAACCGCTACGATCGGCTCGTCGAGAAACTGCGCGCCGAGCTGCCGGGCTTTCGAGTCATCCGGAAGGATCGCTCCCGGCTTCATCGCGCGATTCACTACGCGTTGATCGGCGTGACGTTCGGTCAGATGCGCACGTATCTGGACTCGTACCAGACGACGATCGGCAAGACGGTCTACGTGACCTCGGATTGGGACGAGTGGGATTGCGATCGTCGCTACGTGACGCTGTGTCACGAAGCGGTGCACCTCCGACAATTCCGGAAGTTCACGCTGCCGGGCATGGCAATCCTTTATGTCTTGCTCCCGCTGCCGATGGGGCTCGCGTGGTTCCGTGCGTACTTCGAGAAAGAGGCGTACGCCGAGAGCATTCGCGCCGCCGCCGAGGTGTGGGGCGCCGACTATCCGCGGCGCGCATCCTACCGCGAACACATCATCGGGCAGTTCACGGGTAGCTCGTACGGGTGGATGTGGCCCTTTCGTGCTCATCTCGAACGCTGGTACGACCGCGTTCTGGCCACTCTCGAAGAGAGTCGGTAACCTAGCCCCGGTACTTCGTGACAGATCCGATCGTTGGCATCGACCTAGGCACCTCCAACTCGGTGGTCGCGCACGCGGACGCCGGGGGAAACGTGCGGGTGCTGCCCGACGAGAGCGGCGGCAAGATCCATCCGTCGGTCGTGTCGTTCCATCCGAACGGCGGCGTCGTCGTCGGCGCGGGTGCCAAGCAGCGCAAGGTCATCGATCCGCAGAACACGATCTACTCGGTCAAGCGACTGATCGGCCGCGCGTTCTCCTCGAACGAGGTCAAGACCGCGCGAAAGCGGATGCCCTACCAGATCAAGGAGGGCGAGAACGAGCTGCCGCTGATCGTCACGCGCGGTGGCGAGTTCGCGGTGCCAGAGATCAGCGCGATCGTCCTCGATCACGTACGCAACATCGCGACGCAGCAGCTCGGGCACGAGGTCGCGCGCGCGGTGGTCACGGTGCCCGCGAGCTTCAACGACGCGCAGCGATCTGCCACGGCAACCGCGGGGGCGATCGCCGGCATCACCGTCGTGCGCGTGCTCAACGAGCCCACGGCGGCGGCGCTCGCATATGGCAACACGCGCAACCTGCGGCAGACGATCGCCGTCTACGATTTCGGCGGCGGCACGTTCGACATCACGATCCTCCGCCTGAACGATCAGGTGTACGAGGTGCTGGGTACCGCCGGTGACACGTTCCTCGGCGGCGACGATCTCGACGAGCGGCTCGTCGACACGATGGTCGCGAAGTTCCTCAGCGAGAACCGCATCGATCTGCGCACGAACGAGATCTCGATGATGCGCCTGCGCGCCGTTGCGGAGCAGACCAAGATCGAGCTCTCGCGACGCTCGCGTGCGGTGGTCCGCGTCGACGAGATCGCCTACGGACCGAGCGGGCGGCCGCTGAACCTGCAGATCGAGATCACGCGCGATCAGTTCGTCTCGCAGGTCTCCGACATCATCGACAAGACGTTCCCCGTCTGCAAAGAGGCGATGTCGTACGCCGGCCTCGCCGTCGACAAGATCGACGACATCATCCTCGTGGGCGGCACCACCAAGATCCCGTACGTTCGCGATCAGGTCAGCAAGTTCTTCTCGAAAGCGCCGCGCACCGACGTGAACCCCGAGGACGCGGTCGCGGTAGGTGCTGCACTGCAAGCGACGTCGCTCGAGCGCATCCTCTCGCGCTCGGGACGCATCTCGGCGCAGGTGCCGAAGATCGAGCCTGCCGAGCTGGCCGAGGAGAAGACGGCGACGGACCCGCTGAAGTCGCTGAGCGACAAGGGCGTGACGATGCAGTCGTTCACGGATCTGTCGTCGCCGCCGGTGCTCGAGGAGCGCCCGAAGCGCACCACCGCCAACTACGGCGCGGAGAAGAAGGTCGACACCGGCTACTCGGTGCAGCGCGCCGGAACGCGCGAGGTGTTCGAGGGACGCACGCAGACCGGACCGCAACAGCCGATCGGTCGGCTGCGCGGTGCGACTGCCTCGCCGACGATGACGCAGCCGTTGCCGCGCACCGATGTTCCACCCGCGCCGCGACAGACCGCCTTCGGTGTGCCAGCGGCGCCGTCATCGTTCCAGCTCCCCGACGAGACGACGCAGGCGGAGCCGCTCCAGATCCCCACGCCTCCGTCGGGGACTGCACGCCCGCCGGCGACGCCCAAGCCCCCCACCAATCGCGGCATGGGCGCGATCACGCCGCCACCACTTCCCGTCACGCGTGCGTCGACAGCGGGCCCAGTCGCTCCGCCACCCACTCCGCCCAACAAGCTCGATGCGAAGGTCGATGACGAGCGACGCGATCAGTCGCAGCCGGCGATCGAGTGGGGCTCGCCCGACGACTTCCAGACCAAGCCCGGCGATCAAGAGCCGCCGCAGCCGAGCCCCTCGTTCCCGCCCGCCGTTCCTGCCGCTCCATCGACCGCACCGACGATGATGTCGATGGTGCCGCCGGTTCGGCCCGTCGCCGCGCCGTCGCAACCACCGCCCTCGTATCCTCCCGCGTCGTCCGCCCCGTCGATGCCCACCGCGTCGCCGACTGCACGCACGATGGTGCCGAGCGCGCCGCCCGCGTATCAGTCGCCGCAGATCGGCGCGACGCTCCTCGAGCTCGAGTCCGAGCAGACGGATCTCGGAATGCCGTCGAGCGCCGCGTCTACGGCGCGTGGCTTCCAAGCGCCCGCGCAGCGCACGCAAGCGCCGTCCGCGCCACCGCCGATGGGCGGACCGCAGGCGTATCCCGTCCTGCAACCACGGACGCAAGCGCCGTCGGTCGCGCCGCCCGCACGCGCGCCGATCGTGATGGACGTGACGCCGCGCAGCCTCGGCATCGCGACCGTCGCTGGCTATTGCGAGGAGATCATCCGCCGCAACTCGCGCGTGCCCGCACAAGCGGTGAAGGTGTTCTCCACGTCGCGCGACTTGCAGAAGGCCGTGCGCATCGTGGTCTGCCAAGGCGAATCACGCCGGCTCGACAACAACACGATCATCGGCGACCTCGTTCTCGAGGGACTCACGCCGCGTCCACGCGGGGAGACCTCGATCGAGGTGACGTTCCACCTCGATCCGTCCGGCATCCTGCGCGTCAAAGCGCGCGATGCGCAGACCGGGCGCGAGCAGCAAGCCTCGCTCGATCTCGTCGGCGGTGTGCCGGAAGAGAACGTGGCTGCCTCGCGCGAGCGACTGCAGCAGCTTCGGCGATAGAGCTCGCGAGCTACTCGTCGGCGGCAGCGGTTGTGTCCGCTTCGCACCACGGCATCTTGATGACCTTCTTCTCGGCGAGGGTCTTCGCGTCGAGAACGGCGAGCTCGCCGAGGCGCTCACCGCGCAGCATGACGAGGTAGTTCGTCTTGCCCGCGACGGCGCTCGCACCGATCAGCGCGCCGAAGTTCTTGGTCATGTGGTCTTTGCACTTCGCGCCGACGGCGTCGGTGTTGTCCGTCCAGAACGCGTCGAGCTCGTCACTCTTGCACGGCGGCTTCGCGAGCTTGCGAACCAGCTTGCTGCGCTTGCCGGTGTCGGCCTCGTAGATCGTGAGCGTGCTGAAGCCGTGCTCGGCGACACCGACGCGCGTCTTGTCGAGGATCGAGAACGATCCGTTGTGCGTGGAGAGAGGCTTGTCCTCCTTGCCGCCGATCGCCGTGATCGGGCCGAGCTGCGTGCCGTCGGATTTGAACGCCCACACGGCCGAGTGCGGACCTTGATCGAAGCCCTCGACGAACAGCACGTCGGCGACCCAGTGCACCGCGCGCGGCTCGTTGGAGACGCCCTTGTCGCCGCGCACCGAGAAGCTCTTCTCGTGCGCTTTGGTACCCGCGTCGAACACGTGGAGATCGTCGCCGGCGAGCAGCGCGACCTTGGAACCTTCCGCGTTCCACGCGAGGCTCACCATCTTCGTCGGCGGCGCCTTCGCATCCTTGGGCAAGCAGTAGCCGCGAGCGCAGCGATCGTCGAGGTTCACCGGCAGCGCGTGGCCCGGCAGCGGAGCGAGCTCGCGACCGACGAGCGAGCCGGAGGCGAGGTCCACGGACCAGCAACCCACGGGACCGAGGAGGCGGCTCTCGTCGATATCGACAGCGCACACCACAGCAGCCGTCTCCACCGCGGCGAGCTCGAGGCGCGGCGCACCGCTCTCCTTGAGCGCGACCGGGAGGCAGTTGCTGCCTTCCGGAACGATCGCGCGCGCGGCTTCGAGGCGCTTCTGCTCGCGATCTTCCTCGGTCTCCACCTTGGGCGGCGGCGGCTCTTCCTTGACGACGTCCGGCTTCTTCGGCTTGGGCTTGGGATCGCTGCCACACGCAGCGAGCGCCGAAAGCGCCATGACAACGTTCGTGAACACCCGCGGGTCGCGAAGCATCCGTCGTTTGTACGATCGAGACCCAGCTGATACAAGGAGAGGCGGTGCGCACCGCCATCATCGACCGCAACACCAAGGAGACCCAGATCCAGGTCGACCTCGGCATCGACGGCACGGGCGTGCGCGAGATCGATACGCCGCTGCCGTTCTTCACGCACATGCTCGACGCGTTCGCAAAGCACGGCGTGTTCGACGTCTCCATCAAGGCACGCGGCGATATCGAGATCGACGGTCACCACACCGTCGAGGACACAGGCCTCGCGCTCGGCTCCGCGTTCGAGAAGGCGCTCGGGGATCGCGCAGGCATCGTGCGCTATGGCTCCGCGACGCTACCGATGGACGAGGTGCTCGCCACGGTCGCCGTCGATTTTTGCGGCCGCCCGGCGTTCGTGTGGAAGGTCGCCGGGCTCGACGGGAAATGGATCGGCACGTTCGATTGCGAGCTCGCCAAAGAGTTCTTCGCCGCGTTCGCCACGCGCGCGCAGTGCAACCTGCACGTGCTGCTGCACTACGGCGGCAACGCGCATCACACGATCGAGTGCATCTTCAAAGCGTTCGCGCGAGCGTGTGACATCGCCACCAAGATCGATCCCCGGCTCGGCGGGGCAGTTCCGTCGACCAAGGGCACGCTCACCACGTGAGCACGTCTCGCGACGTCACGATCGTCGACGTGTGCTCCGGCAACCTGCGCTCGGTCGAGCGCGCTCTCGCCGCGGCCGGTGCGAGTGTCACGATCACGCGCGATCCGGACGCTGTCCGGAAAGCGGACAGAGTGGTCGTGCCGGGCCAAGGCGCGTTCGGCGTGTTCATGCAGGGCCTCGACGTTCGCGGCCTCGGGGACGCGCTTCGCGAAGCGATCCGCTCGGGCCGGCCTTATCTCGGCATCTGCCTCGGCATGCAGGTGCTGTTCGAGTCGTCCGAGGAGCAAGGGCCCGTCGACGGGCTCGGCATCCTCGGTGGTCGTGTCGTGCGCCTCGCACCCACCGACCGGCGCCTCAAGGTGCCGCACATGGGTTGGAACCGCGTGCGCCAGATCGTGCACAACTCGCCGACCGACGGTGACACGTTGCCGCCGGACGAGCTGTTCGCTGGCGTCGCCGACGGTGCGTACTTCTACTTCGTGCACTCGTATCACGCGGTGCCCACCGATCGTTCGATCCTCGCAGCCACCGCCGAGCACGGCAGCTCGATCACCGCGGCGGTGCGCAGGAACAACGTCTTCGCGTGTCAGTTCCATCCCGAGAAGTCGCAAGCGGTCGGCCTGCGCCTTCTCGCCAACTTCGTGGAGAGCACGTGAAGCTATTTCCCGCCATCGATCTCCTCGACGGTAGAGCGGTCCGCCTCGAAGAGGGCAAGCGCGATCGCGCGACGATCTTTCACGATGATCCCGTACAGCTCGTCGCGCAGCTCGCGCACGACGGCGCCGACCGGCTGCACGTCGTGGATCTGAACGGCGCCTTCGGCGAGCCTCGCCAAGCAGACCTCGTGCGCGCGATCGTCGCCGCATCGCCGATTCCCGTCGAGGTCGGCGGGGGCATCCGCGATCGCGCCGCGTTCGACGAAGTCCTCGCGATGGGCGCCGCCTTTGTCGTCCTCGGCACCGCCGCCGTGAAGTCGCCCGCGCTCGTCGAGGAGCTGTGCCGCGCGCACCCGGGCGTGGTCATCGTCGCCGTCGACGCGCGCGATGGCATCGTCGCTGTCGACGGCTGGACCGAAGCGAGCAACGTCACCGCCATCGAGCTCGGAGATCGCGCCGCCTCGTGGGGCGCCGCCGCGCTGCTCTACACGGACATCGCGCGCGACGGCCTGCGCCACGGCCCCAACGTCGCCGCTACTTCGCAGCTCGCGCACGCGGTGCCGATCGAGGTGATCGCGTCCGGCGGCGTCGGCGAGCTCGACGACATCGTGCGCCTGCGCGACGCCAACATCGCCGCCGTCGTCGTCGGCCGCGCGATCTACGACAAGCGCTTCACCGTGGCCGCCGCGGCCCACGCTGCGCATGGAGGCGCCGCGCGATGAGGCCTCCCGCCCCCTGGTCAAATCCACCACTTTCGCAGCGGGTTGGGGTCCGACCCCAAAACGTCGCCGATTTGGTCAAATCCACCACTTTTGTCCAGCGAGTTGGACAGTTGTCCGAATACCGGACAGCGAGTTGGATGCGATGACGCTCGCGCGGCGGATCATCCCGTGTCTCGACGTGAAGGACGGGCGCGTCGTGAAGGGCATCAACTTCGTCGAGCTGCGCGACGCGGGCGACCCCGTGGAGCAAGCCGCGGCATACGAGGCGCAAGGCGCCGACGAGCTTTGCTATCTCGATATCAGCGCGTCGCCCGAGGGACGCTCGACGCTCGTGGACTTGGTGGCGCGAACGGCGGATCAGATCTTCGCCCCGCTCACGGTCGGGGGTGGCGTGCGCACGGTCGCCGACGCGGAGCGCTTGCTCGATGCGGGTGCGGACAAGATCGCGGTGAACACCGCGGCGATCCGGACGCCCGAGCTCGTCACCGCGTGCGCGCAGCGCTTTGGTAGTCAGGCGATTGTCGTGGCGATCGACGCGAAGCGAGATCCGGGCGACGTCGTGAGCTGGCAGGTGTTCAGCCACGGCGGGCGAACGCCTGAAGGCATCGATGCACTCGCGTGGTGCAAGCGTGTCGCCGAGCTCGGCGCGGGCGAGATCCTGCTGACGAGCATGGATCGCGACGGCACGGGTCAGGGCTACGACACCGACTTGATCACGCGCGTCACGTCGAGCGTCTCGATTCCGGTGATCGCGTCGGGCGGCGTGGGCGAGCTCGCACACCTGGCGGGTGGACTCGAAGCGGGTGCGGATGCCGTGCTCGCTGCGAGCATCTTTCACTTCGGCAAGCACACGATTCCCGAAGCGAAAGCGTTTCTGGCCGAGCGCGGACTGCCGATGCGATGACGAACGCGATCGGCAGGCGTTGACAGTGCGATCGGCGTTCGCGAACGTAGGCCGGTGAGCGCGCCGCTTTCGCCCACCTACGACGAGCGCGGGCTGGTGCCGGCGATCGTGCAGGATGCTGCGACCGGTGCCGTGCTGATGCTCGCGTGGATGAACGCGGAGTCGTTGCAGCTGACGCGCGCGACGAGCGTCGTGCACTTCTGGTCGCGCTCGCGACAGGCGCTGTGGAAGAAGGGCGAGACGAGCGGCAACACGCTCGCGCTCGTCGAGCTGCGCCTCGATTGCGATGGCGACGCGATCTTGGTGCGCGCGAGGCCGGCCGGTCCCACGTGTCACACGGGAGCCACCACGTGCTTCTTTCATCGCGATGACGGCGTCGACGACGATGGTGTTCCCGCGATCGATAGTGACAGCGCGCAGGTGATCTCGCGGCTCGGGCAGATCCTCGTCGACCGTCGCGATTCGTCGACAGGCGAGAAGAGCTACACGAAGAGCCTGCTCGACAAGGGCATGCCGAAGATCCTCGAGAAGATCGCCGAGGAATCCGGAGAGCTCGCGGCCGAGCTGCCGAGCGGCAGCGACGAGCGCGTCGTGTCCGAGACCGCGGACTTGCTGTTTCACGTCATGGTCGGCCTCACCGCACGTCGCATTCCCGTCGAGAGGGTCTTCGCGGAGCTCGCGCGCAGGTTCGGCACGAGCGGTCACGCCGAGAAAGCTGCACGCCCAGCGAAGAGCGGCAGCGGCACACCGACGAGCACACCGGCGAGCACGCCGACGAGCGGCACACCGACGAGCACATCGGCGAGCACACCGACGAGCACACCGACGAGCACACCGACGAGCGGCACACCGACGAGCGATTCGAAGGACGGCACGTGATCGATCTGCTCGCACCGGGCGGTGGCCTCGAGCGAGCCATTCCGCACTACGAAGATCGAGCCGAGCAGCGCGCGATGTCAGCGGCGGTCGCGCGTGCGATCGATGACGCGCGCCCCCTGATCGTCGAGGCGGGGACGGGCACCGGCAAGACGCTCGCGTATCTGATTCCCGCGCTGCAGTCGGGCAAGCGCATCGTCGTGTCGACGGGGACGCGCACGCTGCAGGATCAGATCGCGAGACACGACGTGCCGCTGCTTCGCGAGATCATCGCGCGGCCCTTCTCCGCGGTCGTGCTGAAGGGCGTGGGCAACTACGTGTGTCGGCGGCGTTTGGCCGAGGCGACGAGCCGGCTCGCGAAGCCCGATGTCTCGCTCGCATCGCTCGTCGACTGGAGCGAGCAGACGACGACCGGTGATCGTGCCGAGGTCGAGTGGCTGCCCGAGAGCGCGCCGCTGTGGCAGGATGTGACGACCACGCCGGACGCGCGGATCGGTCCGCGCTGCCCGTACTTCGAGCGTTGCTTCGTGACGCAAGCGCGCCGGCTCGCCGAGCAAGCGCAGCTGATCCTCGTGAACCACCATCTGTACTTCGCGGATCGCGCGCTGCGTGCGTCGAGTCCGGGCGCTAAAGTGCTGCCGGATCACGACGCCGTGATCTTCGACGAAGCACATCAGCTCGAGGACGTGGCGACCGAGCACTTCGGGGCGCGCATCTCCACGCCCAAGCTCGCCGAGCTCGTGCGCGATGCGCATCTGGGGCTCGCGCGCATGCCGCTGTGGACGGGACGCGCCGCAGTGGATGTCATCGACACCGTCGAGCGCGCGGGCATCGCGCTGTTCGCGCAGCTTCGCGCAGCGCTCGTCGCGGCGGATCCCCTCGAGCTGTCGAAGATGCCGCTGCCGCCGGGGCTGTTCGATGAGCCGGACCGACAGGCCGCGTGGTTTCGCCTCGACGGAGCGCTCGAGGAGCTCGCGCGCGCGGCGGAGTCCGAATCGGAGCCGCCGCCCGACGAGGAAGAGCCGCACGATGCGGGACCGCGCGCCTCGCTCGTGGGCCTCGCTCGACGAGCGCGCGAGCTGCGCGACGATCTCGCGACGATCGCGGAGCAGCGGCAGAAGAGCCACGTGTATTGGGGCGAGGTTCGCCCGACGGGAACGTTCTTGACCGCGTCGCCGATCGACGTGGCGGACCTCGTGCGCCGACACATCGTGCGCGCGGGTCCCGTGCCCGTGTTCACGAGCGCCACGCTGACCGCGGCGGGCGACTTCGCGTACACGCGGACGCGCCTCGGCCTCGACGACAAGCGCGAGATCGACGAGCTCCTCGTGAGCTCGCCGTTCGACTACGCGACACAAGCGATGCTCTACGTCCCGCGCGACCTGCCGCCGGTCAACGATGGCTTCTCGCTCGCCGCCGCCGAGCGCGTGCAAGAGCTCCTCGCGATCACGAACGGCCGCGCGTTTCTCTTGTTCACGAGTCACAAAGCGCTGCGCGAAGCGAGTGCGCGACTCTCGAAGCTGCCCTACCCCGTTCTCGTACAAGGCGATGCGCCGCGCGCCACGCTCGTGGATCGCTTTCGCGCCACGCCGAGCTCCGTGCTCCTCGGAACGGGCAGCTTCTGGGAGGGCGTCGATGTTCCCGGTGATGCGCTGAGCCTCGTCATCATCGACAAGCTCCCGTTCGCTCCGCACACGGATCCGCTCGTCGCGGCGCGCATGCAGCTGCGCGCGGAGGCAGGTGAAGATCCGTTCGCGTCGATCCAGTTGCCCGCGGCCGCGATCGCGCTGAAGCAAGGGTTCGGTCGCTTGATCCGCCGGCGCGACGATCGGGGCATCGTCGCCATCCTCGACGGCCGCATCGTCACGCGCACGTATGGCCGCGTGTTCCTCGAGACGTTGCCGCCGAACCTGCCTCGCACATCCACGATCGAGCAGGTGAAGCGCTGGTGGAGCTCGCCGTCCGTGCGAAGCTGATCGCATGCTCGCGCAGATGGCGCTCCTCATGTTCGGCTTCTGGGCCGGCGCGGTGCCGTTTGGCGTGCTCATCGCGAAGTGGCTCGGCGTCGACATTCGCGATCACGGCAGCGGCAACATCGGCGCGACCAACGTCACGCGCGTGCTCGGCCCGCTTCCCGGTGCGATCGTCCTCGTCCTCGACGCGACGAAGGGCGCGCTGCCGACGTGGCTCGCGATCCGCTACTCCGGCGATCCGTTCACCGTGATGGCCACAGGCTTCGCGGCGATCCTCGGCCACTGCTTCTCGCCGTTCCTCGAGTTTCGCGGCGGCAAAGGCGTCGCCACGGCGCTCGGTGTCTTCCTCGTCCTCGCGCCCTCGTTCGTCGTGTTCGGCGCCCTCGTGTTCGTGACGGTGCTGCAGCTGACCAAGGTGCCTGCCCTCGGCTCGCTCGCCGGCGCGCTCACGATCGCGATCTCGTTTGCCATCCATCGCGAACGCGAAGCGGCCGTCCTCGCGTTCCTCGTGTTCGTGCTGCTCGTCTTCACGCACCGCACGAACCTCGCGAAGCTGCGCGCGGGGAAGCCCGTGTGATCGATCGTCGAGCGCGCATCGTCATCGGTATCGGCGGCAACGTCGGCGGCGAGGACGCGGTCATCGCGCGATTTCGCCAAGCGCGAGAAGCGCTCGCGATGCTCGGCGCCGTTCGCTCGGCAGCGCTGTATCGCACGGCACCGATCGGCCCCGAGCAGCCCGCGTTTCTGAACACCGCGGTGCTCCTGCGCATCGAGGATCCCGAGCCGCGCGAGATCGCCGAGGCGCTCCGCGAGATCGAGCGCCTGCTCGGCCGGCAGCGCGAGCGCGAAGTGCGCTGGGGACCGCGCACGATCGATCTCGACATCCTCGCGTGGGGCATCGGCGCGGACCTCGCTCGCGTGATCTCGGCGACCGAGCCCGGCGGCATCGACGTGCCGCATCCGCGCGTCGGCGAGCGTCACTTCGCGCTCGCGCCGCTCGCGGATCTCGTCGGACAAGACGCGATCATTCCGGGCGTCGGCCGCGTCGGCGATGCGCTCGCACGCGTGCGCGCTCAAGCGCTCGAGCAGATCAGCGAGACGTGGTAGCGCGCGCCACGACGTGATTCTTCAGCACGCCGATTCCTTCGATGTCGACCTCGACGACATCGCCTGGCGTGAGGTTGCCAACACCCGCGGGTGTGCCCGTCGAGATCACGTCGCCGACCTCGAGCGTCATGTGCTCGCTGCAGAACGCGATCAGCGTGGCGACGTCGAAGATCATGTCGCTCGTCGAGCTGTCCTGTTTCACGACGCCATTGACGCGCGTCTGAATGCGCAGGTTCGTCGGATCGAGACCGGCGACGATGCGTGGTCCGATCGGACAGAACGTGTCGAAGCCCTTCGCGCGCGTGAACTGCACGTCCTTCTTCTGTAGATCCCGAACCGTCACGTCGTTCACGCACACGAAGCCGAGTACGTAGTCGAGGGCGGTCGCGCGCGAGACACGGCTCGCGAGCTTGCCGATCACCACGCCGAGCTCGCCCTCGTAGTCGACGCGCTCGTACCCGCCGGGCCGTTCGATGGTGGCTCCGTCGGCGATCATCGACGTTCGCGGCTTGAGAAACATGAGGGGCTCCTCCGGAATCCCCTTACCCATCTCCGCGGCGTGCGCGCGGTAGTTCTGGCCGATGCCGATGATCTTGCTCGGAACCAGGTCGATCGAGTCGGGTCCATCGACACGCAGCAGGGGCAATTGCATGCGGGGAAAGGTAGGACACCGTCGTGGGTCCTGTCATTGATCCTTCGTGTTGCGCCCCGTACAATTTACGGGATGGGCCGGGCTCCTAACGCTGGAGCGCCACGTGTGTCTCCACATGTGGTGCCGAAGGCCCAAACCTCGTCTTCGTTCGGTGACGACGAAGAGAAGACGACGATCGAGTCGGGGTGGGAAGAAGAGGCCAGCACCACGGTCGAGCAAGGCGAAGTCGCCGACAAGATTCGCGCGCTCGGTCTGCCGCGTTCCAACAATACGGGTGTCACCAACACCAATGCTGGAATTCTCGACGAGCCAACGGTCGACGATCAGCGTGCGAACGTCGCACTCGCGCTGCTGACGCCACCCGCGCTCAGCATGAACGCCCGGCTCGTGATCACCGCTGGCAACGACGCCGGACAGCACCTCGATGTCGCGCCCGGCAAGAACTACACGGTCGGTCGCGCGGTCGATAACGATCTCGTGCTCACCGACATCGCCGTGTCGCGCAAGCACTTCGACCTGCGCTTCGAGAACGGCGTGTGGATCATCGCGGATCGCGGCTCCGGCAACGGCACCGTGGTGAACAACCAGATCGAGGACGCTCCGTTCACGCTCGCGAACGGCGACGCGATCGAGATCGGCAACACGCAGTTCCGGATCGAGATTCCCAACGGCCCCGCGCGCATCGTTCGCGCGAGCTCGAGCGCCGCGATGCACGACGAGGACGAGCCTTCGACGGTGGCGAGCAAGCCACTGCGCGAGGACACGCCCGAGCCATCACCGCCCATTTCACCTCTCAGCCTGCGCGAGCGTCCCAAGACCGCGCCGCCGCCGCCGCCGCTTCGCGCGCGTACACAGTCGCAGGTGCCGAACCCATCGGCGCCGATGCATCTCGCGATGCCGCCGAACAGCAACGTGGTTTCGGCGCAGCCGAGCTTTCCGGTTCCAGGCATGCCGAGCGGCAGCATGCCGAGCGTGAGCACGCCGATGCGTGGCTCGGGCGTCGGTCCTGCGATGCAACCGATGCAGCCGATGGCGATGCAACCGATGGGTTCGTTGCCGCCGTCGCCATCGGGCGCGATGCAAGCGCGCGGGCCGATGTCGCCGACGATGCTCGGCGATGCGATGGGCAATCCGCTCGCACCCAACATGATGCAGGGCGGCCTGCCCTCGTCGACGATTCCCGGCCAAGGCCCGCCGCTCGCGCCGTCGCAGCTGCCGCCCGACATGTTCGGCTATCCGCAGAGCGGACAGATGCCGCAGCAGCTCGCGCCCGGTCCGAACGGTCACGTGATCATCAATGGTGTGGCCGTGCGCGACGCGACGTCGACGGCGCTGGTTCCGCCGACGCCCTACAGCGGGATGCCGCACGTCATGGTGCCGCAGCCGACGTTCAACGCGGCGTTCTCGCGGCGCATGAAGCTGATCCTTGGCGGTGCGGCGCTCACGTTGTTCGCCGCGATCGCGACCGTCGCGATCATCAAGGGTGGTGACAGCAAGCCCGCTCCGGCGGCGAAGGCCGACACGAAGCCGGAGACCAAGCCGGCGACGGTCACGCCGATCGAGGACAAGCCGACGCCGACGAGCGAGAAGACCGAGAAGATCGCGCCCGCGGCGAAGACCGAGGTCGCAAAGGTCCAGACCACGCCGGCCGAGCCCGAGGTCAAGAAGGTCGAGCCCGAGGTCAAGAAGGCCGAGCCCGAGGGCCAGCCCACCGTGACGGTCCAGACGGCAACGCTCGCCGCTCCGCCGAAGGCCGAGCCCGAGGTCAAGAAGGTCGAGCCCGAGATCAAGAAGGTCAAAGCCGAACCGAAGGTCGAGCCGAAGACCACCGCCAAGAAGAACGATCGCAACAGCAAGAAGACCGTCGCACGCGTCGAGCCAACGCCTAAACCGGAGCCGGAGGACGAGCCAAAGGCGAAGAGCAAGTCCGTCGCGTTCGACGCGAGTGGCGCGAAGAACAAGGCCGACGAGCAGTACCGCGCGAAGCAGTTCGCGGCGGCAGCAGCGACGCTCAAGAGCGCGGCCAAGAATGCCGGCGGTGACGATGCGACGTCGCTCAACTCTCTCGCGGCGATCTATCAACAGTTCGGCGCGGCCTACAACGTCGGCATGGCGGCGGGAACCAAGCCGGTCGAAGCGTTCGAGCGCCTGCGCAAAGCACAGAGCCTCGACAACAGCGCCGGCAAAGCGTTCTCCGACGACATCACGAGCCAGCTCTCGAAGGTCGCGCCGAAGGCCGCCGTCGCGTACATGGGCGCGAAGGAGTGGACGAAGGCGAAGCAGGCCGTCGCCGTCGCCGACGCGACGGGTGGCGGCAACGCCACGACGAAGGAAGTGAAGAAGGCGCTCGAGCGCGAAGCCAACAACCTCTACAAAGAGGCGATGGCGATCCTCTCGTCAGATGCCGCGGGCGCTAAAGACAAGCTCAAGCAGATCCGCGGCATGGTCGACGCGTCGTCGCCCATCGCGGCCAAGGCGCAGGCGCAGCTCAACAAGATCTAGCCCTCGGCTACTTCACGAGGTCGGCGATGATCTTCTCGAGCTTCTCGAACTCGAACGGCTTGTCGAGGTGCGCGTCCGCGCCGTAGAGCGGAGACGTCAACTCGTTCACCGACTCGCCGATCGCGGTGACCATCACGATCTTGATGCTCTGCGTGGTCGGATCCTGCTTGAGAGCGCGCGCGACTTCCCAGCCCGACTTGCCGGGCATCATCACGTCGAGCAGGACGATGTCGGGCCGCTCGCGCTTTGCGAGCTCCAGGGCGCGATGACCGTCGGGGGCCGTCGTCACGTTGTACCCGCGCTTGGTCAGGCGCGTGCTGAGCATGGAGACGATCTCCGGATCGTCATCGACCACCAGGATGTTCGCCGCTGTGCCCTTGCTCATAGGGGCACGCTACGCCGCGACGCTTCCGATCGTCAAGGGCAGCCCCCGAACTGCAGCCCGTGATACGAAGCCCCGTGCGCCGCTGGATCTGGATCGCGATTGTCGTCGTGATCGGCGTTGCCGCGTACGCGATGGTCGGCGACGTCAACCGCGTCGCAGACCGCCTCGGCGCATTCGCCTGGTCCGCCTTCGGTGCGGCGCTGGCGCTCGCCTTTGGCAACTACGTGATTCGCTTCCTGCGCTGGACGTTGTACTTGCGCTGGCAATCGGTCTCGGTCCCCACCGGCGACAGTGCGGTGGTCTTCGGCGCCGGGTTCTCGCTGTCGATCACACCCGGCAAGCTCGGCGAGCTCGTGAAGAGCTACCTGTTGCGCGAGCTGCACGGCATCCCCGCGACACAGACTGCACCGATCGTCGTCGCGGAGCGCGTGACGGATCTGATCGCGCTGTTGATCCTCGCGGTCGTCGGCGTCGCCGTCTATGGCGTGCAGACGACGGTCGTGATCGTCGCCGGCGGTGTCGTCGGTGTTGGCCTCGTGCTCCTCGCATGGCCGCGACCTACGCGCGCGCTGATCGAGCTCGCCACGCGGCCCAACGTGACGCGCAAGTTTCGCCAACCGTTGCACGACGTGTACGACGGGCTCGTCGGGCTGTGCCGTCCCGCGCGACTCGTCGCTGCCACCGCGATCGCGATTCCGGCGTGGGGGCTCGAGTGCATCGGGTTCGCGCTGATCGTCAACGGCTTCCCTGGCGCGCACGTCGACCTCGGACTCGCCATGATGATCTACGCAGCAACGACGATCGCTGGCGCGCTGTCGTTCCTGCCTGGAGGTCTAGGTGTCACGGAAGGCGCGATGACCATCTTGCTCGTCAAGAGCGCTCAGGGCGTGGACGACCCGACGGCTCTCGATGCGACGCTGCTAACGCGGCTCGCGACGCTCTGGTTCGCGGTGCTGATCGGGCTGGTTCTCCTCGCGGTTGCCCGCGGCCGAATTGCGAAGCGCGGCCAAGCGTCCGAGGCCTAGCTCGCTATACTGACTTCATGTCGGTAGGCGTCGACTTCGATTTTCCGAAATGGCTCGCGCAACGGCGCGGATCGATCGAGCAATCCGCGCGCGAAGGAGCCGCCTACGCGTTCTCCGGCGAGCGAAAGTTTCGTCGCAACCTCATGCTCGCGCGCCCGGTGACGATGGCGCTCGAAGCGACGACGCGGCTGTGGCGCGACGTCGCTCGCACCGAGCTGCTCGGCACGGCGGTCAAGGTCACCGATCAGCAGTACCCGCGTGTCTACGAAGCAGCCAAGAAGGCTGGCGCCGCGCTGCACGTTCGCGTGCCGGTGGTGTTCGCTGCGCCCACGTCGTCGATCAAGGTGAAGGTGCTCGGCACGGAAGACGCGCCGCACCTCATCGTGAACCTCGAGCTCGCCGAGAAACTGTCCGACGACGATCTCGTCGCAGCGATCGGCCACGAGCTCGGCCACGTGCAGAACAATCACATCCTCTATGCGACCGCGCTCCACTATTTGACGAGCTCGGCGGCGTTCTTCGTGCGCTGGGTCGTGCAGCCCGCGATCATGACGCTACAAGCCTGGTCACGCCGCGCGGAGATCACGTGCGATCGCGCTGCTCTCCTCGCCCTTCGTGACGAGGACAAGACGCTCGCCGCCCTCGTGAAGCTCGAGCTCGGACTCGACAAGAACAGCTCGTTCGACGTCGAGGAGTACTTGAAGAATCCACCCGACATCAAGAAGGGCCTCGGGAGCTACGCGGAGATCTTTCGCTCGCATCCGTACATGCCCAAGCGCGTGCAGGCGCTGCGCATGTTCGCTAACTCCGCGCTGTTCGCGACCGTCACGGGCAAGGACCCCGCGGGCAAGGCGAGCCTCCCCGATATCGACAAACAAGTAGCCGAGCTGCTCTAGAGCAAAGGACCACCACATGATTCTTCTGGAGCACCACAAATCCGCGAAGCGCGAGATCATCCAACGCTTCACGCAGCTCGCCGATGTCGCCGAGGGCGTCGGCATGGTCACGCTCGCGCGCGACATCCGCACGACGCGAGTTCCCAAGCTCGAGGCCGAGCGGTTTCACCTCGTCGTCCTCGGCGAGTTCAACCACGGCAAGTCCACGTTCGTGAACGCGCTGCTCGGCTCGGAGATCTTGCCGACGGGCATCACGCCGACGACCGCCTCGATCAATCACGTCGTGTGGGCCGAGGAGCCCACCGCCAAGGTGATGCTGCTGACCGGCGAGCCACAAGCGCTCGACACGGCGCAGATCAAGGATTGGGTCACGGTGGCCGGCGGGCGCGCGGATGAAGTCGCGTTCGTCGAGGTTGGTTATCCGAGCGAGCTCTTGAAGAACAACGTCGTCCTCGTCGACACACCAGGCGTCAACGATCTGAACGAGCAGCGCGCCGAAGTGACGTACGGCTACGTGCCGCGCGCGGATGCGGTGCTGTTCCTCCTCGATGCGGGCCAGGCGCTCAAGGACTCCGAGCAAGAGTTCTTGCGCAGCCGCGTGCTCGAGAACGCGCGCGATCGCTTGGTCTTTGTCCTCGGCAAGATGGACATGCTGTCCGCCGACGAGCGGGCCGCGGTCACGGACTACGTGCGCCAGAACCTCGCCAAGATGATGCCGGATCCGATCGTGTTCCCGCTGTCGGCGCGCGATTGGGCGAAGCACAAAGATCCGCAGAGCGGCATGCCCGAGCTGATCGCGCACCTCGAGACGTTCCTCGCTCGTGATCGCGCGCAGATGATCCTCGACAACGCTGCCGCCGATGCCGCGCGCACGGCCGCGTACGTCGAGAACAACCTCGGCGTACGGATGCGCAGCTACGATCTGAACATCGACGAGCTCGAGCAGCGCATCACGGAGGTGCGCGGCCAGCTCGATACGTCCAAGCGCAAGCTCGACGAGCTGCACGGCCGCATCGACGCTGCAGCGCAGTCCATCAAGGCGCAGATCGGCCTCGATCTCGAGGCGTTCGCCAAGACGTTCGTGCAAGCGCTGCCCGCGCAGATCGATGCCGTCGATGCCGACGACGTGAAGGCGTATCTGCCGCAGTTCATCGAGGACAAGTTCAAGGAGTGGGCAGAGATCGAGGGCGCAAAGCTCGCTGCGATGCTCGAGCATCTCGCCGAGGAGGTCATCTCGATCACCAACGAGAACGTCGCGGCCGCAGCGTCCACACTCGCGGAGCGACTCGGTCCCGACGACACGCAGGTGGACATCACCGTCGATAGCTTCAAGTACGACGTGGGCATCTACGCCGTCGGCGCGCTCGGCACCACGGTGATGCTGTTCGTGAACGCGCTCGCGGGAGGCCTGCTCACGCTCGCGGCGCCGATCCTCGCGATCGTGTTGAAGTCCAAGATCAGCGGCGACATCAAGGTGCAGGCAAAGGAGAAGGTGCCCGGCGCCGTGCTCAATGCGGCCGAAGCGATGAAGCCGCACTTCGATCGCTGCATCGATGACTTCGCGAAGCGCCTGTCCGACTTCGTCACCAACGCTGGCAACACGCTCTACAAGGGCATCAGCGAGATCCTCGACCGCACGATGCGCGAGCGCAAAGAGCGCGCGGGGGACGTGAACGAGCTGAAGGTAGGCACGACGGCGCAGATCGAGCAGGTTCGCGCAGCGAGCAAGGCGCTCGCGCAGCTACGTGAGGGTCTGTGGTCTGGTGAAACAGAGGAAGCACCGACGGACAGCTGACACGGCAAGCTGCGTCATTCTCTAGGATCATCAGCCGCTTATCATCTTCTGGCAGTGGTTGGACCGATGGCCGAGACCTTGCTGAGTCAGAAGGTCCATGCGCCATCTCGCTTCGCTTCTCTTCGTCACCACTGCCGCTTCCGGCTGCGTTCTTCACACCACCGGGCACGACAGCGATGATCTGTCGGACCCGTCGGGTCCGTCGGGTCCGTCGACACCGGCGCTGGTCGCGAGCGGACCGTACGCGGTGACGTCGAACATCGAGATCACGATCGAAGCGCTCCTGCCCGAGCCGGCTGCGAACCTCGTCGAGACGCTCCGCGACTTCTCGCAGCATCCGGCGCACACGCTCCTCGATCTCGCCGAGGACGCGGGGGTTCCGGCGGTGGGCACGATCCGCGCGTATCTGCCGTCGTTCCTCGAGGACAAGCTCGAGGGCTGGATCGACGACGAGATCGGAGAGCTCGCGATCGCTGGCCTTCCGGTTCCGCAGTTCGCGGGCTCGATCGTCGCGCTCGCCGAGACCGCGCTCTCGCAGGTGAACATCGAGTCCACGCTCACGATCGAAGGCACCACGGCCACGCATCGCTTGAGCGCGCTCGACCTCTCGCCGGCCGGCATCGACACGCAGCTCGAGCTCGGTCAGTTCCCGAGCGACATCGTCTCGCGACAGGCGACGGTGCAGACGACGCGCTCGACGCTGTCGATCGGTGACCACATGTTCTCGGTCGCGTACGGCCGCTACGCGTGGCAAGCGCTCGAAGCGAAGATGATCGCGGACCACGGCGCGAACATTCGCGGCCTCCTCGGCTCGGCCGTGAACTGCCCTGCGGTTGCAGCGAAGGTCGCGACCAAGTGCCTCCTCGGTCAGTGCGTCGGTCACGCGACCGAGCTGACGCAGATCTGCGAGCGTGGCCTCGACGAAGCGGTCGCGCGCGCAAAGGCGAAGCTCGAGACGTTCCGCTTCGACGCACTTCACTTCGCGGCGGGGACCGCGGAGATGATCGATGCAGACAGTGACCGCGTCGCAAGGCGTCTGACGAACGGCGTGTGGACCGCCGAGATCAACGCGGGCCAAGGACTGCGCCACGCGCCCGCGACGTTCACCGCGATCCGCTAGAACCGACCGAGCACGCCGACACCCGCGAGCGTTCCGTCGGCGGACGCGATCGGTAGCGGCGCGACGATCGCGGTCGAGACAGCAGGCAGCTCGTCGAAGATGCGATCGCGAAGCTGCTGCATGAGCGATGGACGCTCTGGCGACTTCTCTGATTTCGGGACCGGGGTCTCTTCGCGCTCGCGCATCTCGAGGCGGAGGACGACAGGCTTCGTCTTCTCGGGAGGTTTGGGCGTCTCGATCTGTTCGGGCACCGCACGGACGTACAACGGGCGCGGTTCAGCGAGCGCAGGCGTCGCGATAGCGAGGACGAGTGCCATCAGCAGCGCGCGCATAACGGTTGTTCATCGCAAGCCGCGTACCGGCCTGCGGCGCCTGGAAGTACGCGACACGTATGGCAGTGAGCTGGAGTCGGGACAGCGCAGGATGGTCGAGTAGCCACGCTGCGCGAGGACGCACGGACACGCAGATCGCTCGAATCGAGTAGAGTGCGCCGCTTCCAATGGCTGGCTCGACCTCTACGCGCACGGTGATCACGGCGCTGATGGGAAACTCCTTCGTCACCGTCATCAAGCTCGTGGCGTTCTTGCTGTCGGGCTCCGGCGCGATGCTCTCGGAAGCGATTCACAGCACGGCCGACACCGGAAACCAGCTGCTCCTGTTCATCGGTCTTCGTCGCGGTGAGAAAGCGCCGGACGACAAGTTCCACTATGGCTATGGCGGCGAGCGCTTCGTGTTCGGAATCTTGTCGGCGGCCGGCATCTTCTTCATCGGCTGCGGCATCACCGTCTATCACGGCATCGATTCACTGCTGAATCCACACCCGGCGCAGATGACCGCGCTGACGTTCATCGTCCTCGGTGTGTCGGTGGTGATCGAAGGAACGGTGCTCGTTCTCGCGATCGTCACGGTCCATCGCGCGCGCGGCGAGATGCCGTTCTTCCAGTACGTTCGCGAGCGCGCAGATCCGGCCACCGTCGCGATCTTGCTCGAGGACGGCGCCGCCGTGCTGGGCCTCCTCATCGCGAGCGGAAGCATCGTGCTGTCGTACGTGACGGGTAACCCGATCTTCGACACGATCGGATCGCTCAGCGTGGGCGCGATTCTCGGCGTGGTTGCGCTGTACCTCGTGCGCGAGAACCGCGAGCTGCTCATGGGGCGTGCGGTGCCCGAGAACGTCGAGGAGCTCTTCACGGACACCATCCTCGACCAGCCCGCGATCCGCAGCGTGCGCGATATCAAGACGCGCCAGCTGACGCACGACGCCTACATGTTCAAGGCAGAGCTGACGCTCGATACCGACTATCTCTCCGAGCAGGTCGACAAGTTGCTCCCCGCGAACATGCGCGATCTGACCAAGGGGCGCGCGTTGCGCCGCGCGACCATCGCCACCACCGACACGATCGCCACGGAGATGATCGCCGTCGAGCAAGCGATCCGGCGCGCGATTCCGCAGGCGAAGCACATCGATCTCGAAATCGCGCACCCGGAGCACGAGGCCGATGACGAGGAGCTGGCCTGACGGTAAGGTTTGCGCATGTCACTGTGGTCGCGGTTCCAGCGCAGGCTGGGAGATATCGCCGAGGATCTGATTCTCGACGAGTACCGTGATCAGCTGAACAAGTCGCAAGACTTGCTCGCGAAGGGCGAGACGCAGCAAGCGATCGAGCTGCTCGAAGCGCTGCTCGTCTCCAAGAGCGAGCACGGCCAAGCGCTGATCGTCCTCGGCGCCGCGTACATCCAGGCGCGCCAGCCGCAGAAAGCGCTCGAGGCGTTCGAGCGCGCACTCAAGCTGCGCGGTGGCGATCCGCACGCGCTCGTCGGTCACGGCACGGCGCTCGTGGCGCTCGGTCGCTATGACCTGGGCGCGGCCGCGCTCGGTCGCGCGGTGCAAGAGGCCGGCGGTGATCGCGAGGTACTCGCCGATGCGTATCGCGGCTTGGGCATCGCGTGGCGCAGGCGCGGTGACCTGGACAAAGCGATCCGCGAGCTGCGCAAAGCGGTCGCCGAGGATGGCGACGACATGGAGACGCGCGCTGCGCTCGGCGAGGCGCTGATCGCCGATGGCGGTCCGTACGATGAAGCGCTGCGCCACCTCGAGCGAGCCGCGGCGAGCGACCGTCCGCCGGTGCTCGCGCTGTACGCGCTCGGCAAGCTCTCGCTGATCGAGGGCTCGCCGGCGATCGCGGGCGAGCGCTTGGCCCGGGCGCGTGCTGCCTCCGACGAGGATGCATCGCCGTTCGCGAGCGAGCTGCGTGCGGAGATCATGATCGCGCTCGGAGATGCGGCGTTCGCGACGAGCGATGCGATGCGAGCGCACGGGTACTACCTCGAGGCGCTGCAGCTGGATGCAAAGCGCGCCGAGATTCACGCGAAGATCGCCACCATTCATCGCACGATCGGCAACTTCGATTCGGCGCTGCAGAGCTACGAGCGCGCGCTCGGCCTCGGTGCGGGCATCGACGTGTTGCGCGCCGCCGTGGACACCGCGATCGCGGCAGGCGATGCAACGCGCGAGATGCAGTGGGGCAACGATCTGCTCGCCCGAGCGCCCGATGATCTGCGCGCGCTCGTCGCGCGTGGATCCGCGATGCTCGTCGATCAGCCCGATGCGGCCAAGGCTCTGCTCGAGGTCGCAGCGGGCAAGGACGACGTCGACGCGCACGCTGCGCTCGCACAGTTGACGCTGCCCCACGATCCAACGAAGGCCGCCGCGTCCGCGCTCGCGGCACTCCGCGTCGCGCCGCAACACGGCAAGGCGCGCCAGATCCTCACGGAGGCGCGCACGGCTGCGTTCGGAGCGCCGGGCCCCGAGATCGCAGATGTCGCCGCGTACGTCGAGAAAGCCGTCGAGAGCCGGCGAGAGCTCGGTCACCTCGTCGGCGAGGTCGCTCGCGCCGCGGCCAACCTCGATCAGCCGCTGCTCGTCACCGTGATGGGCGAGTTCTCGAGCGGAAAGAGCTCGTTCGTGAACGCGTTCATCGGTGCCGACGTGGCGCCGACCGGAATCACGCCGACTACGGCGACGATCAACGTGGTGCGCTACGGGCGCGAGCGCGGTGGGCGCATCATCGCGCGCGACGGCTCGACGACGGAGCTCTCGTGGGACGCGTTCATGGCGCACATGAAGGCGCTGAAGCCCGACGCGGCCAAGGCGATCGATCGCGTCGAGATCCTCGTGCCGCTTCCGCAGCTCGAGAAGATCAACATCGTCGACACGCCGGGGCTCAACTCGATCCAGCCCGAGCACGCAGCCACGGCGCGCGCGTTCATCGCCAAGGCCGACGCGATCGTGTGGGTGTTCACCGCGGCGCAGGGTGGCAAGGCCAGCGAGAAGAAGGCGCTGCGCTCCATTCGCGACGAGGGCAAGCGCGTGCTCGGCGTGCTGAACAAAGCCGACCAGCTCTCGCCCGAGGAGACGCACGAGGTCACGTCGTTCATCGGCAAGGAGCTCGACGGTCTCGTCGAGGCGATCGTTCCGTTCTCTGCACGCAACGCGCTCGCGTGGAAGCAGAAGGATCGCCCTGCGGACGTAGAAGATGGCAACTGGGGCGCTCTCCTCGGCAATCTCGAGGAGCGGTTCTTCCAGCAAGCGCGTCAGCTCAAGCGCGATGCATGCGCGCGTCTGCTTCGTGGCGTCGTCGCGGAAGCGCAGGCGACGATCGATGCCTCGCGGCAACGCGCCGACGATGCAGCCACCGCCGCACGCCGTGGCCGCGACGAGCTGATCGCGTCCGCGCGGACGTTCACCGAAGCGTCGGTGCTCGCCGAGCGCAAGGCGCTGTCCGAGCAGATGACCGCGCTGTATCGCCGCGCCGCGCGCGAGGTGATCGAGCTGGTGCGTCCACGACGCCTGCCGTTCTCGTCGCACTCGGCCACCACCGCCGATCGCGATTATCTGATCGCCCTGCTCTCCTCTGGCTTCGAGACCGCGGTCGAGAACGGCCGCCAGCGCGTGGCTGCGGATCTACTCGCTCGCAGCAAGTCGGCCGAGGGTGCTGCGCGCGAGCTCGGCAGCGCGCTCGATGTAGACGTCCTCGGCGATCTGCATCGCACCGCGGACGATCGGATCGGCCTGGCCCTCTCGCGCGTGTTCGATCGCGCGCGCGCCTACACGCGGGGCTACGTCGAGGGCGGGTACGTCGAGGCGTTCTTCCGCAATGATGTTCCACGCCTGGAGCTCGCGGAGGACGCTGTCTATCACGCGCTCGTTCGCGGCGCGCCAGATCTGGATCGCGAGCTGGGCGAGCCCCTCGCGCGCGCCGCGTCGGACGCCCTCGCAGCGTTGGCCGGTCGCCTCGATCATTGGGGCGCCGTTGTCGATGTCCTCGCTTTCGATCTGGAAGTCGGGATCGCGCGTGCGTTAGAACTAGCCGCCGCGCGGCTGTAGTCATACCCGCCGCGTACGCTCCCGCTCCGATGGCCAAGAAGCGCTCGCGCAATCCAGCGCCCATCAAGATCACGCTCGGCATCGATGAAGCCGGTCGCGGGCCCGCGATCGGTCCCATGG
>JAEYYV010000016.1 GCA_023428295.1 Pseudomonadota bacterium | reverse complement strand
CGCCGAGGTGCGCGCCCTCGTTCGCGATGCGTCGCGCGGCCTCGCCGATGTCCATCGCGCCGGCGTCGTCCATCGCGACGTCAAGCCACACAACCTGGTGCGCACGGCGAGTCAGTGGAAGCTGGTCGATTTCGGCATCGCGGTGATCGAGGACGCGCCGCGCGCGACCACCGGCAACGTCCTCGTCGGCACGCCCGCGTACATGGCGCCCGAGCAGTTGCTCGGCCACAAGATCGATCCGCGCACCGATCTGTATTCGCTGTGCGTCGTCCTCTATCGCGTGATCGTCGGCCGCCCCGCGTTCACCGCGCAGCGCGTGAGCGAGCCGAAGCAGACGCCGGTCGATCCGTACAGTTTCGGCGACGTCTCGCGCGAGCTATGTCACGCGCTGCGCGTCGGTCTCGCCTCACCCGCCGACCGCTTCCAGACGGCGGCCGAGCTCGAGGCCGCGTTCGAGGCGGCCCTCGACGGCCGGCCCGATGCACAACTCGCGCACCGCGCCCGCGCGCTGACGCTCCGCGAGCCGTGGCGCTAACTCCGCGTCGGCGCAGCTGACCAGTCGACCAGCCAGGGGTGGTCCGCTGTCGAGATCGATCGACAGTCGGGGCATCACCTCCTCGGATCACGCCGAGGTAGCGCGGGCACGACCGTTGCTGACCAGCCGGCCATGACCTCGAAGCTGTTCGCTCTCCTCCTCGGTGTCTTCGCGTCGGCGTGCATGGTCGGCGAGGACGAAGCCTTCGATGGCACCGCCGGCGCGTCGATCGAGAAAGGCGACGCCCGCCTCAAGGGCTGCAAGGGCATCGCGAGCAAGTCGATCCCCGCCAGCGGCAAGTACCTGCTGACCACGTTCGGCGGCCCCGGCGATCACCAGCCGATGTCGTGCGGCGGCTATGCCGACGGCACCACGTGGTACGCGGCGTCGCGCCAGCGCTACGGCTGCGGCACCAAGCTGAAGATCGAGGCGAACGGCAAGTGCGTCGTCGTCACCGCGCTCGACTACGGTCCCGACGTCTGCGTCGAGACCGCCGCCGGCCAGCCGATCCTCGACGCCTCGCCGCTGGTCGGCAAGCACCTGTTCGGCGAGTCCGGCGTCGGCTACTCGGATCAGCTCGCGGTTCTCGTCACGCCGGTCGCGTCCGGGACCAAGGTCGGTCCGTGCGTCGCCGAGACATCACCCGACGCGCCCGCGCCGACGACCGCGGCGACCTGCTTCTCGTCGACGCTCGATCGCGAGGTCGAGGCCGGCGTCTGCGTGCAGGCGGCGAGCGATGCGCGGTGGTACGAGTGCAGCGGCGGCGAGTTCGTCTCTCGCTCGTCGTCGGCGGGCTGCAGCGAGGCGTATGGCTTCTGCGACTCGGCGACGCTCGGCAGGAGAATGCCGCCGCGCACCTGCGTGCAGGCCGCGTCGAACGGCGTCTGGTACCAGTGCAACGGTCAGGGCTGGGTGTCGCCGGTGAGCGTGTCGACCGGTGAGGGGCCGATCGGCGATTGCTCGTCGGTACATCCTCTGTGATCGAGGGTCAGATCCCTATTGCGTGGGGGGGTGATTGGCCGTAATCGATTGATCACAAGAAATGGCCCGCGCAAAGGCACTCCTCGCCCACGATCCGTTGCGTCGCTGGACTGCCGCCGACGCCAACGACACCTACAACATCCCGCGCTGGGGGTGCGGTTACTTCGGAGTCAACGACCAGGGCAACCTGATCGTCCAGCCGCGCGGCCCCGAGGGCGGCGCGATCGACATGAAGGAGCTGATCACGGATCTGGTCGCGCGCGGCATCCAGCTGCCGATCTTGCTCCGCTTCAGCGACATCCTGCGCGCGCGCATCGAGCTGCTGTGCGGCGCCTTCAACAACGCGATCCGCGAGTACGGCTACACCGGTCAGTACCGCGGCGTCTATCCGATCAAGGTCAACCAGAACCGCACCGTCGTCGAGGAGATCATCGAGTTCGGCCGGCCGTTCCACTACGGCCTCGAGGCCGGCAGCAAGCCCGAGTTGCTCGCCATCATGGCGATCCACACCGACGACGAATCCCTGATCATCTGCAACGGCTACAAGGACGAGGAGTACATCGAGACCGCGCTGCTCGCCTCGAAGATGGGCAAGACGGTGATCCTCGTCGTCGAGAAGCCCACCGAGATCGAGCAGATTCACCGCGTCGCCGAGCGCGTCAAGATCAAGCCGTCGCTCGGCATCCGCGCGCGCCTGTCGTCGCGTGGCGCGGGCCGCTGGGAGCAGTCCGGCGGTGACTTCTCGAAGTTCGGCCTGTCCGCCGCCGAGATGGTCGAGGCGATCGACAAGCTCAAGGCGTGGGGCCAGACCGACACGCTCAAGCTCCACCACTTCCACCTCGGGTCGCAGATCAGCGCGATCAAGAGCGTGAAGAACGCGCTGCGCGAAGCGGGCCGCCTGTTCGTCGAGCTGCACAAGATGGGCGCGAAGGGCCTGTCCTACCTCGACGTGGGCGGTGGCCTCGGCGTCGACTACGACGGCTCGCAGACCAACTTCGCCTCGTCGATGAACTACTCCGTGCAGGAGTACGCCAACGATGTCGTGTTCGCGATCAAGGAGATCTGCGACGCGGACAACGTTCCGCATCCCAACATCGTCAGCGAGTCGGGCCGCGCGATCGCCGCGCACCACTCGGTGCTGGTCGTGAACGTCCTCGGCGTCACCGAGTTCACCACGCACGTGCCGGCGCAGCTCACCAAGCCGGTGCCGCCGCTGGTCAACAACATCTGGGAGACGTACCAGAGCGTCTCGCAGAAGAACCTGCTCGAGAGCTATCACGACGCCGTCGAGTACAAGGACCAGGTCCTCCAGCTGTTCAACCTCGGGCACCTCTCGCTCGAGAACCGCGTGATCTGCGAGAACCTGTTCTGGGCGATCTGCGAGAAGGTGCTCCACCTCTCGCGCAACATGGCGCACATCCCCGAGGAGCTCGAGGGCCTCGAGAAGGCGCTGTCCGACACGTACTTCTGCAACTTCTCCATGTTCCAGTCCGTGCCGGACTCGTGGGCCGTGGATCAGCTGTTCCCGATCTGTCCGATCCATCGCCTCAACGAGGAGCCCACGCGCCGCGCCACGCTCGCGGACATCACGTGTGACTCCGACGGCAAGATCGATTCGTTCATCGATCTTCGCGACGTGAAGCACGTGCTCGAGCTGCACGGAAAGCCCGAGGGCCAGGACTACTACCTCGGCATCTTCCTCGTCGGCGCGTACCAGGAGATCCTCGGCGATCTGCACAATTTGTTCGGCGACACCAACACGGTGCACGTGCAGCTCTCTCCCGAGGGCGATTACGACGTGAAGGAAGTCGTCGCGGGCGACACGGTGAGCGAAGTGCTCGCGTTCGTCGACTACTCGCCGAGCGACTTGCTCGGTCGCTTGCGCAACAACGTCGAGGCGGCGCTGCGCAAGAAGCTCATGACGATCGAAGAGAGCCGCACGCTCATCAACCGATTCCGTCAGGGCATGATCGGGTACACGTACCTCGATCGCGAGTAACCCCGCGCGTACGATGCAGGGATGTTCGCCCTGCGCCTCGCCACGCCCGCGGATCTCGACGACCTCGTTCCGCGCACGCGCGCGCTGAACGATCACGAGGGCATCGAGGTCCCGACGCAGACGCTGCGCGAGGCGATGAGCGTGCTGCTCGCCTCGCCATCGCTCGGCGGTGTCTGGGTGATCACGCGCCCCGCCCCGACGACCGCCCCGACGTCCGACCCGACGACCAACCAGACGACCGCCCAGACGACCAACCAGACGACCAACCAGACGACCGACCAGACGATCGGCTACGCGATCGTCACGTTCGGCTTCGACCTCGAGTTCGCCGGGCGCGACGCGTGGATGACGGAGCTGTGGATCGACGAGGCGCACCGTCGCACCGGCGCAGGCGCGGCGGCGATCGAGCTACTCGTCCCCGAGCTCAAACAGCGCGGCGTGGGCGCATTGCACCTGCAAGTTCGCCCCGAGAACCCCGCCCGCCGCCTCTACGAGCGCACGAAGTTCGTCGCATCACCGCGCATCGTGATGACCCGCGACATCCCGTGATCGCCGTAGGATAATTGCATCATCGTGACGACGGGGCGTCTGACGATCGCCATCGCGCTCTTCCTCGGCGCGTGCGTGCAGCCTGGCGTGGTGCATTGCGAGGACGGCCGCACGTGCCCCGCGGGGACCGTGTGCGCGATGGGCGGCATCTGCGCGCTGCCCGTGCAGCTCACCGCGTGCGACGGCCTCGAGGATGGCGTGGCGTGCAGCTTCCCGGGCTCCACGGGCGTGTGCGAGCTCGGCGTGTGTATCCCGATCGGCTGCGGCAACGGCATCCGCGATCCCGACGAGGTGTGCGACGACGGCAACCGCGAGTCCGGCGATGGCTGCTCGAGCGATTGCCGCTCGAACGAGCAGTGCGGCGATAGCGAAGCGAACCCGTTCCTCGGTGAGGAATGCGATGACGGTAACCGCATCGATCACGACGGCTGTAGCAGCACGTGTCTCGTGGAGAAGCCGCGGTGGTCTCGCATCGACAACGGCCCACCCCTCGGGCGTCGCGGCGCGATGATGGCGTACGACAGCCTGCGGAGGCGCGTCGTGTTGTTCGGCGGCACGGGCCCGGGCAACGCGTACATGAACGATACGTGGGAGTGGGACGGCGCTCGCTGGACGAAGATCGACACGCTCGCAGCCCCACCGCCGAGGCAAGCGGGAGCGATGGCGTTCGATCCGGTCCGCAAGTCGGTCGTGCTGTTCGGCGGTCTCGGCGCTTCGTCGTTCGCCGACACGTGGGAGTACACGGGCGTGACCTGGCATCGCGTCACGGTGGCGATGTCGCCATCGCCGCGCTACGGCCACGCCCTCGCCTTCGACGGACGGCGCAAGCGGATCGTCCTCGTCGGCGGCACGAACGTGGTCGAGACATTTGGCGACGTGTACACGTTCGAGGGCGATCGCTGGGCGCTCGGTCCGCCGCTGCCGATGGTGCGCCAGGAACACTCGCTCGCGTACGATCCGATCCGCGGTCAGCTCGTCTTGTTCAGCGGTCGCCCGTCGACCTCTGCGGCGGCGATCGACGATGCGTGGGCGCTCGATGCGAGTGGCTGGACCGCGTTGCCGCCGAGCGGTGCGCCGCGCGTCGGTGCCGGCGCTGCCTTCGATGTCGCGAACGGGCGCGTCCTCGTTTTCGGCGGCGCGAGCGACGGCACCCAGGGCAGCGCAGAGTCCACGATGAGTGCGTGGGATGGAACCGCGTGGTCGACGGTGTCGATCGCTGCTCCGCCCTCGGCGCGGACGCAGATGGGCATCGCGTACGACATCGCGCGACGTGAGCTCGTCGTGTTCGGCGGCTACCTGACGAACTTCGTCCACGACAACAACACCCTCGCGCTCGGCACGGCGTGGCGATCGGCGCCGCTTCCCGTGCAGCCGTCGTCGACCGAGCTGAGCGCCGCGTGGGATCCCGAGCGCAACAGCGCGCTCGTCGTCGGCTCGTTCGAGCAGAGCGAGACCACCATGCAGACCTATCGCTGGGACGGCGGCTTCACGCCGCTCTCGACGGGCCCGACGAAGCGCCTCGCGACGCTCCTCGTACGCGACAAGGACGAGCTCGTGCTCGCTGGCGGTCGCCTCCCCGGTATGACCGGCGCGCAGGACACGTGGACGTGGGACGGCACGTGGACGCCGCGCGCCACGGGTGGTCCGCTTCCGCGCACCGACGCGGCGCTCGCGCCCGATGCATCCGGGCTCGTGCTGTTTGGCGGACGCGTGGTCTCCACGCTCGCCGACACCTGGCGATGGAGCAATCACGCGTGGACGATGCTGCCTGTGGCCACGTCACCGCCGGCGCGCTCGGCGCACGCGATGACCTACGATCCGATCCGCGGGCGAACGGTCCTGCACGGTGGACGCGAGAGCGGCGCGCTGCTCGGTCTCGACGACACGTGGGAATGGGACGGCACGACGTGGACGCAGATCACCTCGCTCACGACGCCGCCGCGCCTCAGCTATCACCGCATGCTGTTCGATCCGCTGCGCCAGCGCGTGGTCACCGTCGGTGAGGACGGCGCGGCCGGCACCACGGTCCACGAGTGGGACGGCGAGTCCTGGTCGCCCGTCTTCCTCGACGTCGTCGGCCCCTCGATGTCAGTCGGCACGGGGACCGCGTTCTACGATCCGGTACACCACGGCCTCGTCGCGATCGGTCCGCTCGGAATGAACGCGAGCGACGTGTGGCTGTTCCGCTATCAGAGCCGGAGCCCCGACGAGGTCTGCGGATCCGGACTCGATGTCGACAGCGACGGCCGGATCGACTGCGACGATCCCGATTGCTGGTACGTGTGCACGCCGAGCTGCTCGCCCGGGATGGCGTGCGATCCCGCCGCCTCCCGCTGTGGCGACGGCACGTGCACCGGCCCGATCGAGACATGCTCCACGTGCAGCGCTGACTGCGGCGAGTGCCCGGTCGTGTGCGGCGACAACATCTGCTCGCCGGGGGAGACATGCATCGGCGATTGCTGATCGCGCTCCTGCTCGCGCGAGCATCGCTCGCGACCGCGCAGGGCGCGGACTCGCCGTGGTCGCGCGGCGTCACGGAGGCGCAGAAGAAGACAGCGCACGATCTGCTCGAGCAGGGCAATCAGCTGATGCTCGCGTCGCGGTTCAAGGAGGCAGTGCCGATCTACGAGCGCGCACTCGCGTCGTGGGATCACCCGGCGATCCGCTTCAACCTCGTGAAGGCGCTGATCGGCCTCGACAAGATCCTCGACGCCGCCGACCACCTCGACAAGGCGCTCGCGTACGGCGCGGCGCCGCTCGAGGAGCAGGTCTATCGCGAAGCGCTGACCTATCAGCGCCTCTTGAAGAACCAGATCGCGACCGTGGAGTTGCGCTGCGATCAAGCCGGCGTGAAGCTCGGCCTCGACGGCAAGACGGCGCTGACGTGTCCGGGCACGCGCGAGCTTCGTGTCCTTCCGGGAGAGCACTCGATCGTCGGCGCAGGGCCGAACCTCGTCACGGAGGTTCGCCACGTCACGTTGCTCGGCGGCACGCGAACGAGCGAGTCGTTCACGTTGCGCGAGCCCGGCGAGCCGGTGCGGCGGTGGGCCGTGTGGAAGCCATGGGCCATCGTCGGAGGCGGCGCGGCGATCGCGACGACTGGCGTCGTGTTCAACATCCTCGCGCGCAGCCGGCGCGACGACCTGCACGCGCGCGCAGCGACGCAGTGCTCGGTGCGCGGCTGCGATGCCGATCGCTACGAAGAGCTCGGCCTTCGCGCACTCGAGGATCGCGTGTTCGCGTACAACACCGTGTCGCTCGTCGCGCTCGGCATCGGCGGTGCGGGCATGATTGCGGGCGGGGTCCTCGTGATGCTGAACCGCGTCTCGCCCGAGGCACCTCGCGTCGCGGTGCAGCCAGACGCGACGGGAGTCACGGTCACCGTCGGTGGATCGTTCTGACCGAGCATCGAGTATGCTCCGCGCATGCGTTTCGCCCTCGCCGCCATGCTCGTTCTGTCCGCGTGCAGCAGCAGCAAGAAGAAGGCTGCTGACGTCCCTTCGTGCGAGACGATCGTCGACAACATGCTCGCCGTCACCAAGCAGGCGATGCCCGGTCACGGCGACATGGAGCTCGGCAACAAGAAGCAGATGGCCGCGGAGTGCGAGAAGCGAAACCTCTCGGACGACCAGAAGCGCTGCCTCGCGGCGGCCAAGGACCTGAACGCGATCGCGGACTGCACGCCGAAGCCGGCCGCGCCGCAGTGATCGCCCCTACGGGCAGGCGCCGTCGGACTCGACCCACGTCTTGAACGCGGCGACGAACTTCTCGTGCGTGAGCGGAGGCAGCGTGCGCTTGCCGCCCGGGTTCCAGCCCCACTTCACGAGCGCGTCGTTCTGCACGTGATCGAGCAGCTGCGCGAGATCGCGGTTGCCGGTCTTCGACGGATCTTTGAGGTTGGCGCACAGCTCCGACGGCGTGATGCCCAGGAACATCTGGTTCGCCGGCGGCAAGCCCCAGTGCGGCGCGCCCGGCGGACCACCCGCGAGACCGATCGTCTCCTCGGAGTTGCGGTCCTGATGGCACGTCGTGCACGCGACGCCTGCCTCGACGGACTTGCGCGAGATGTTCTGCGCGTGCGGCTTGCCCAGATCGCCTTGGCGCGGACGATCGTCGGGCGGATGGCAGTTCGCGCAGCGCGGCGACTGCAAGACCTTCGCGACGTCGACGAACGCCTTCTTGCCCGCGGCGACTCTGTCTGTCGACTGCGCGAGCGCGATCGCGGCCGACGCGGCGGCGATGCCGATGGTGAGAAGTGCAAAGCGCTTCACGGCGTGCCTCCCTTCGCGGCAACAGCTTCGGTGTAGGCCCGCTGCAGCGGCATCTTGCGCAGGCGAATGCCGGTGAGATCGAACACCGCGTTCGCGACCGCCGCGGCGATCGGCGGCAGGCCGGGTTCACCGACGCCCGTGGGCGCCTCTTCGCTCGGCACGATCTCGACGACGATCTCGGGAGACTCGTGCATGCGGAGCACCGGGTACGTGTCGTAGTTGGTCTGCTGCACGACGCCGTCGACGATCGTGATCTCCTGATCGAGCGCCGCGGACAGGCCGAAGATGATCGCGCCTTCCATCTGCGCCTTGACGATGTCCGGGTTGACCGCGATGCCGCAATCGACCGCGCAGAACACCTTCTTCACGCGGATGCGCCCGTCGACGATCTCGACTTGCGCGACCTGCGCGACCTCGGTCTCGAACGAGAAGTGCCGCGCGAGGCCCCAGCCCTTGCCGCTGCGGCTGCTCCAGCCCGAGAGCTTCTCGATCGCGTCGAGCACCTTCGCCTGCCGCGACTTCGCGGGGAGCATCGCTCGGCGCATCGCCAACGGCTCGCCCTTCGCGGCGGTGACGCACTCGTCGAAGAATGCTTCCATCGCGAAGCCGGTGACCGAGTTGCCGACGGAGCGGAAGCTCGAGACCGGCAGCTTGGTCTGCACCGGCGACGCCGTGAGCTCGAAGTTGCCCCACTTGTACGGCGTGTTCTTGAGGCCCTCGGTGGCGAACAGATCGCCGAACGAGTTGGTGGAGAACACCGCGAGCATCGAGTCGACGAACATGTTGCGGATCGGGCCGGGGATGCCCGGCATCGCCGCGCTCATCATGTCCTTGCTCGACAGCGCGATCGACCGCGACACGCAGTGCATGCGTGCGCCCGTGATCTTCCCCTCGGAGATCGCGCCCTCGGCGTTGATCGCGTAGACCGGGCGATAGAACGCCTGGGTCATGTCGCTCTCGCGCGACCACACGAGCTTCACCGGACGCTTCACGCGCGCCGAGATCAGCGCTGCTTGCGCGCACACGTCGGACACGGCGCGGCGTCCGAACCCGCCGCCCGACAGCGTCGTGTGGACCATCACGCTCTCGAAGTCGACATCGAGCGCGTCGGACACGAACGCCTGCACCACCGTCGGTGACTGCGTGGGCGCCCACACCTCGACGCTCGAGCCCTTCACGTGGACCGTGGCGTTCTGCGGCTCCATCGTCGCGTGCGCGACATACGGCGCCTCGTACACCGCGGTCACGCGCGTCTGTGCGCGCGACAGCGCCTTGCCCGCGTTGCCTGTATCGACGACGCCGGTGCCATTGCCCGTGTAGTTGCGCATCGCTGTCTGCATCGCCGCGGTGCTCAGCTTGGGAACATCGCCTGCGCTCCACTCGATCTTCACGTCGCGCTCGGCGGCCTTCGCCTGCCAGTATTTGTCGGCGACGATCGCCACGCCCATGCGGATCGGGAACACGTCGATCACGCCGGGTCGCCGCTTTGCCGCTGCGGCGTCCACCTGGATCGGCTTCGCGCCGTACACGGGGCCGTGGATGATCGTCGCGTGCACCATGTTCGGCACGGCGACATCGATGCCGAACACGGCGGAGCCATCGATCTTCGCGCGCGCGTCGACGCGCTTGCCGACCTTGCCGATCAACGTGAAGTCCTTCGGCGACTTCAGCTTCGGCGACGACGGCACCTCACGCCGCGCCGCGAGCTTGGTCAGCTCGCCGTACGAGGCCTTGTTCTGTCCGTGAACGACGTGACCGTCGGCCACCGTGCACTCCGTGGCCCGCACCTTCCACTGCGCGGCTGCGGCGCCGACGAGCATCTCGCGCGCGGAGGCGGCTGCCTGACGCACCGCTTTGTAGCCTTCCGTCGTCGAGGTGGAGCCGCCCGTGATCTGCATGCGGAAGCTCGTGCGCATCTCGGGATGCGAGTCCGCGTAGTGCGGATCGACATGCTCGATCGGCACGTACAGCTCCTCCGCGGCGAGCGTGCAGTACGCCGTGGTGACGCCCTGCCCCATCTCCGCCTTGTTCACGATCAGCGCGATGCGCCCGTCGGGCATCACGGTGACGTACATGTTGGCGACGAGCTCCCCCGTCTGATCCGCGTGGCGAATGCGCGTGCCTTGGCCGCCGCCGCACGACACGGCGAGCGAGAGCACGCCCATGCCCGCGAGGCTTCCGCCGAGGAAGCCGCGTCTCGAGAGCTCGATCATTTGTGCTCCTCGCTCGGTGCGGACTGCGCAGCGCCGGCAGCCTTCGCGAGCTCCGCCGCCCGATGTACGGCGCGCCGGATGCGCGGATAGGTCCCGCAGCGACACAGATTCGCCGACAGCGCCGCGTCGATGTCTTCATCGGTCGGCGCGGGCTTGGCGCGCAACAGCACCACGGTCGTCATGATCTGCCCCGCTTGGCAGTACCCGCACTGCGGCACGTTCTCCTCGAGCCACGCCTGCTGCACCGGATGCAGCTCGCTCTGTGTCGCGAGCCCTTCGATCGTGACGATCGGCTTGTCGGCCACGTCGCCCACCGCGGTCACGCACGAGCGCTTCGGCTGTCCGTCGACATGCACGGTGCACGCGCCGCACAGCGCTTTGCCGCAGCCAAACTTCGTGCCGGTCAGGCCGACCTCCTCGCGCAACACCCAGAGCAATGGAACGTCCCCCGGGACGTCCACCTCGACGGCCTTGCCGTTCACGTTCAGCTTCATCTCACATCCCTCCAAAGGTCCTGAGCGGCATCTTCACGAGGACGCCGATCTGGATGACGTGCTCGTTCGACATCGTGTCGGTGAAGTACATGTAGCGGCCGTAGAGCGAGAACACGCCCAGCCCGACCGCGAGCCGCCCGGTCACGCCGAGATCGCGATCGCCATCCGCGAAGCGCAGCGCGGCGCCGCCGTCGATCGACACGAACTTCTTCGCGAGCTCGATGCCGCCGGTGACATAGGCGCCGTCGACGCCCCAATCGTAATAGCCGTCCGCGTAGAACCCGAAGACGTTGCCGTTGGACAGCCGCGCGAGCGACAGCTCTCCGCCGACGAGCGCGCCGCGATCCGCGAGCGCGATCGTGCCGCCCGTCGTCACGCCACCGAGGAGGATCCACGCGGGCTGCGAGCCGATCACGAACGGCGGATCGTCGTCGGCCGCCGCCGTCCCTGCCAACAGACACACGACCCCGACCACCGCTAAGCTTCGCTGGCGCATCGGTGGACACAGTTACAAAAGACGTATACTTTGTCAATTCGTAACAGATGGCAATCAAGGACCAGCGGGACGCCGATCGACGTCGAGTCATTCTCGATGCCGCACTCGCGTGCTTCTTGCAGTTCGGCTACGCGAAGACCTCGCTCGATGACATCGCGCAGCGCGCGGGCATCTCGCGGCCGCTGCTCTATCGCAAGTTCAAGAACAAGGAAGACATCTTCGGTGCCTGCTACGACGACGTCTTCAACCGGCTCTATCCGCGGTGCCAGAAGATCCTCGACTCGCGCGCGTCCAAGAAGGACAAGCTCAAGCAGATCTGCGAGGTCGTGTGCATCGAGCCGTGGCAGCTCATGTTCCGCTCGCCGGCCGTGAAGGACTTCTACGACGCGTGCTTGACCGTGATCCCCGAGATCCACGACAAGCACGAGCGCAAGTTCATCGAGGTCGTCAATGATCTCGTCGCGGACAAGGAGCTCGCGTCGGTGTTCAACCTCGCCCTGGACGGGATGTTCGTCGATCTTCCGACGGCGTCCGTGCTGCGCAAACGCATCCACACCCTGATCGATCGCTTCCTGTGACCGCGTGGTAAACGTGCGTCATGCACGACGCGATCGTTCGCATTCCGGATCCCCACAACGAGCCGGTCCTCACGTACGCGCCCGGTAACCCCGAACGCACGGCCCTCAAGGCTGCGCTCGCGGACATCGAGCGCGAGGTCGTCGAGATCCCGTGCGTCGTCGGCGGCGAGCGCATCCACACCGGCCAGCTGCGCGACGTCACGATGCCGCATCGTCACCAGCACGTCATCGCGCGCTATCACGCCGCCACGGACGACATCGCCCAGCGCGCGATCAAGGCGTCGCTCGCGGCGCATCGCGAGTGGTCGCACATGCGGTGGGAAGCGCGCGCGGCGATCCTGCTCAAGGCCGCCGACCTCCTCGCCGGTCCATGGCGCGCGCGGCTCAACGCGGCCACCATGCACGGCCAGTCCAAGACCGCGCATCAAGCGGAGATCGATTCGGCGTGCGAGCTGATCGATTTCTGGCGCTTCAACGCGCACTACGCGCAAGCGCTGTATCAGCAGCAGCCGGCGTCCTCGCCCGGCATCTGGAACCTGACCGAGCTGCGTCCGCTCGAGGGCTTCATCTTCGCGCTCACGCCGTTCAACTTCACCGCGATCGCGGGAAACCTGCCCACGTCGCCCGCGCTCATGGGCAACACGGTCGTGTGGAAACCCGCCGAGACGGCCGTGCTCTCCGCGTGGCGCATCTATCAGATCCTCGAGGAAGCGGGTCTCCCGCCCGGCGTCATCAACTTCATCCCCGGCCTCGCGCACGGCTCCACGAACCTGCTCCTCGATCATCCGTCGTTCGCCGGCATTCACTTCACCGGCTCCACCGACGTGTTCCGCATGATCTGGCGCCGCACGGCGGAGAACCTCGATCGCTACAAGTCGTATCCGCGGCTCGTCGGAGAGACGGGGGGCAAGGACTTCATCCTCGCGCATCCGTCGGCGGATCCGAAGGCACTCCTCACCGCCATCGTGCGCGGCGGCTTCGAGTACCAGGGCCAGAAGTGCTCGGCCGCCTCGCGTGTCTACGTGGCGCGCAGCGTGTGGAACAAGATGCACGAGGAGCTCGTGGAGACGACGAACGCCATCAAGATGGGCGACGTCTCCGACTTCACGAACTTCATGGGCGCCGTGATCAAAGCGGGCGCGTTCGACAAGCACGCCGCGGCGATCGCCGAAGCGCGCGCCACCGCGGGCATGAAGGTGATCGCGGGTGGCGAGACGGACAAGTCCGTCGGCTACTTCGTGCGCCCCACGCTGATCACGACGGAGAACCCGAACGTGCGGCACATGGCCGACGAGTTCTTCGGCCCGATCGTCACGTGCCACGTCTATCCCGACACTGCGTGGGGAGAGACGCTCGAGCTCGTCGACCAGACGTCGCCGTACGCGCTCACCGGCGCCATCTTCGCGAACGACCGCCGCGCGATCGTCGAGGCGACCACCGCGTTGCGCGACGCGGCCGGCAACTTCTACATCAACGACAAGCCCACGGGCGCCGTCGTCGGGCAGCAGCCGTTCGGCGGCGCTCGCGCGTCGGGCACCAACGACAAGGCGGGCTCGCAGATGAACCTCTTGCGCTGGGCGAGCGCGCGCACGATCAAAGAGACGTTCGCGCCGCCGACGGACTATCGCTACTCGTTCCTCGCCGAGAAGTAGTCCGAAACTTCGTGGGCGCGCTGACCAAGTGAACAGCGTCGACCAGTTTCGTGACGTTCAGCCCTTTCGCGCCTGCGACATCGTACGCATGATGCGCCGGCGCACCGCCGCGCATCGGAGTTGTCGTGAACAAGAAGCTGCTCGGCGGCATCGCCGCCATTCTCGTCGTGCTGCTCGGTGTCGGTTACTTCGCGTTCGTCCGCGAACGTGGTGACAAGGTAGCGGCCAAGGGCACCAAACCGGATCCGCGCAGCGCCGAGGTCGTGCTGTCCAAGGACACCAAACCCGCCGTGCAGCCCACAGCTCCGACGGGCCAGGCACCGAAGTGGACGCTCGATGCCGATCCCGAGGGGCCGCTCCAGCTCGAGGGACAAGTGCAGGGCCCCGACGGCGCGGGCGTCGGTGGAGCCACGGTGTGGATCGGCACGGTGCCTCCGCGCTCGACCACGTCCGAGGCGGACGGAACGTTCTCGTTCGACAAGCTCGTCGGCCGCACGTACGGGCTGACGGCGCAGACGGCGGATCTCGTCGGCGGTCCCGTCTCGTACAAGCTGACGGAGACGTCGGATCCGGTGGTGATCCGGATCGGCGCGGGTG